>DHUT01000043.1 GCA_002409285.1 Firmicutes bacterium UBA5227
TTGAATGAAACAAAATTATAGAAATGTTGCTTAATAGATATTAAGAATTGTAGTGTTCTTATAAGATGTTAATACCTGGGAGGGTAAAGACTCCAGCGAGGAGAAATTATATATGGATAAAAAATGTCTTAATTTATATGTTGTAGAATACAAGTCAGCAAGAAAATTAGATTTTACTAACGAATTACAAAATTTATTTAAAGTGACAGTCATTTCATATGATAATGGGATTAAAAACAGAAGCTTTCAAGCCGGAATAAGAAAATTAACGAGACCAATTTTATACAAGGGTATAATTGTACCTGAAAAGCATAATTCATATTATAATATGTCAACTAAGCAAGATGAGTATATGTTTTTAAAATGCATCTCAAGACATCCTATGCGAACAAAATTTATGCTAAAAGCATTAGTTGATGAAGCATTAAAACGAAATATGTATTCTGAAGTTCTTTCACCTGAAAATAATGAGATTATCTCAAATGCGGCATTGTTCCATGACCTTGGAAAAATTAAAATACCTCCCCACATTCTTTCTAAGCCTGGCAAACTGACCCAGGATGAATATGAAATTATTAAAACACATACAACAATAGGGGAAAATATGATATTATCCTTCAAAAATATTTTTGGGTACAATGATAAACAAATTCAGTTTATTTCTGAAATTATTTACTCTCACCATGAGCGATGGGACGGCTCCGGTTATCCCCAAGGCATAAAAGGAGAAAAGATTCCCGTATCAGCACGGTTGATGGCGGTTGCGGATGTTTATGATGCCATGACGAGCAAACGTATATATAAAGAAGCATATAGCCATAAAGATACAGTCAAAATGATTTCAAAAAGCTCCGGAACACATTTTGACCCACAAGCAGTAGAGCTTTTTCTGGCATTACAAGATGTTTTTAACGATATTGCTTTATCTTACGGAGATTGATACCATAAATGATTTGAAGAAACTTTCAGGGAACCATTAAATTATTTTTTTCATTTGAAAATAATAGCTGCCTAATATATAATGGTGTATGATCACTATTAAGGAGGTTTATATGAATAAAACTAATATAAATGCCAGTCTTAAAGGTAATATGGCTTTTGAAATGCAAATAAACGGACATACTGTAATAACAGATGCTCCCGTGGAAAGTGGGGGCAATGGATACGGTCCCAGTCCAAAGGCATTATTGCTGGCAGGACTGATTGGATGTTCCGGGATAGATGTAATGACCATTACTAAGAAAATGCGATTGGATATTGAAGATGTCAATGTAGAAGTTGAGGCAGAAACAAGAGATGAGGATCCGAAAATTTATAATTATATTAAATTAATATATAAGTTTAAGGGCAAAGACCTTCCATACAGCAAATTAGAAAGGGCAGTGAATCTTTCTATGGATAAATACTGTGGTGTTGCCGCAATGCTGAATAAGGCTGTACCGATAACCCATGAAATACAGATAATGGAATAACGCAACAATATACGAGGCACTGTATTAAATATAGTGCTTTTTCGTTGATAATATTTGTATGTTAGATTATAATTAATAATGCTGAAAAATATTTAATTGGAGGAAAAATGAACTGGATAGAAGTTTCCATATATACAACAACAGACGGAATAGAAATAATAAACGGAGCATTGTTGAAGATAGGTATTAACGATGCTGTAATAGAGGATGCAAGTGTATTTGAGGATTTTTTACACAATGATACGTTAAATTGGGATTATTATGATGAAGAACTTGCAAAACTGAAGGACTGTGAAAGCTGTATCAAGGTTTATCTTGCTGACAACAGTCAGGGAAGGGAAAAACTGAAGGAAGTACATAAATTTATAGATAACTTAAAAAATGAAAAAAGTGATATTGACCTGGGAAGACTTGAACTAAAAACAAAGGTATTAAATGATGAGGACTGGGCAAATAATTGGAAGCAGTATTTTAAACCATTTATTGTAGCTGACAAAATAATTATAAAGCCGTCATGGGAGAAACTTACAGAACCTGCGGAAGATAAGACAGTTCTTGAAATAGACCCCGGCATGAGCTTTGGAACAGGGCAGCATCATACAACACGTCTTTGTATCGAGCAAATAATTAAATATATGAAATCAGGCATGGAAGTGCTGGATATGGGCTGCGGAAGCGGTATACTTTCAATAGCCTCCGTTTTACTTGGAGCAAATAAAGTAACCGGTGTTGATATAGACGAAAATGCAGCTCGAATTGCAATGGAAAACGCAGCATTAAATAATATTTACGAAGACAGATTTACTGTTTACTGTGGTGATGTTACAGAAAATAAAGAACTTCAGGACGCAGTAGGGTATAATAAATATGATATGATTGCGGTAAATATAATTGCTCAAATAATAATGGGAATGAGCTTTACATTTCCTAAGTTTCTGAAAAAGGGCGGTCTTGTCATTGCTTCCGGCATAATAAAAAAATATGTTGATGATGTGGTTGATAATTTTGAAGCTCTTGGATTTGAAATTTTAGAGATAAATAACAGCGAAGAATGGGTCAGTATAACTGCCAGGTATAATAGATAGTTCATAAGAGCAGCGAATTAAAAGCTGTCAGGAGGAAATATGTTCAGATATTTTTGTGCAGACGATAGCATAATGGGTAATAAGGTAAAGGTAGCCGGCGGTGATGCAAGGCATTTAAAAACAATACTTCGTGCAGAAGAAGGACAATTTATTTCTGTTGTCACTGAAAGCAGTGAATTTAATGCAGAAATAACAGAAATCGGCAAAGATGAAATTACATGTACAATTGTAGAGGAAATAGAAAGAAACAGCGAAACAAAAATAAATGTGACTTTGTGCCAGGGGGTTCCAAAGCAGACAAAGATGGAAACAATAATACAGCAAAATGTTGAGCTGGGAGTAAAAAGGTTCATACCGCTAATTACCGAGAGAACAGTGGTAAAATTGAACGACAAGGACAGGGAGCAGAAGAAGCTTGAAAGATGGCGCAAAATATCAAAGGAGTCATCTAAGCAAAGCAAACGGAATATCATCCCCGAAGTTGAAGATATAATAACTGTAAAGGAGCTAATAGATCGGATTAAAAACGAGGATGCAGAAATAATAGTTCCCTATGAACTTGAAGATATGCGAAGGTTAAAAGATGTATTATCAGAGCCAAAGCAAAATTACTACATAATAATTGGCCCGGAGGGTGGATTTGACATTAAGGAAGTCGAAATATTCAAAGAAGCAGGAGCACATATCGTAACATTGGGAAAGAGAATTCTGCGGACAGAAACCGCAGGAGTAGTTGCTGCATCTGTTATTATGTATGCCTGTAATGAAATGGAATAATAAAATACAAAGATAATAACAGTCCGGTCTAATATATTTTTAAGGTGAGGGGAAGTACAATGAAAAAAATAGGAATATATATTCATATACCATTTTGTATAAGAAAATGCAGCTACTGTGACTTTTATTCAATTACCTGGAATAATGTTTCAGAAGACAAATTTGCAGAAGCAGTATCGAATGAAATAAAAGGCTACAAGGATAGGGTGAAGAAAGATTACACAATTGATACCATTTTTTTTGGCGGTGGAACTCCCACGATAATTAAGCCGGAAAGTTTAGGTAAAATAATTAAAACTTTAAACGAAATAATTGAAATTGACAAGAACTGTGAAATAACCATGGAAGCAAATCCCAATACCTTGACTGAGGATAAATTAAGGCAATATAAAGATATGGGTATTAACAGGTTAAGCATTGGAATTCAATCACTGAATGATGAAATCTTGAAAAAAATTGGAAGAGTTCACTGCAGCACGGAAGCTCTTGATGCTATAGATATGGCAGTGAATGCCGGATTTGAGAATATAAACGCAGATATTATGTTCAATATTCCGGGACAGACCATATATGATATAGAAGATACCCTTTATAAAATAATTCATAAGGGAGTTAAACATATTTCCTTTTATTCATTAAAGCTTGAAGAAGGAACACTCATGTATGTAATGGAAAAACTAAATAAAATCACTATGCCTGATGAAGATTATGAGAGAGAAATGTATTATGCAGGCAGAAATGTAATGGAAAAAAGCAATCTGCATCAATATGAAATTTCAAATTTTTCACATGAGGGGTTTGAATGCAGGCATAATCTGAAATACTGGAATCAGGAAGAATATATAGGATTTGGACCGTCAGCTCATTCATTTCTTAATAATGTAAGGTACAGTAATTCATCTGATTTAAAGCTATATTGTGAAGAAAACAGTTCAATGAGCTGCCAAAGAACAATACAGGAGAAGTTAGGAAGGGATGACTTGATGTTCGAATACATTATGCTTCGCTTGAGGCTTAAAGAAGGTCTGAATATTAAAACTTTTAATGATAAATTTTCAGCGGATTTTTGTAAACTGTATTCAAAGCAAATTAATGACCTCCTTAAAAATTGTTTGATAGAGACTGAAGGTGACAATATAAGGCTGACTTTAAGGGGAATGGATATATCAAATTATGTCATCAGAGAATTTATGAAATAATCCATAAGCTGGTAAGAATTTTTATTATTATCTATTGACAAATTAATTGTAAAGTAGTAAATTATACATATGGAGTTAGCACTCAATCAAAGAGAGTGCTAACAAAGAGGTGAATGAAATGTCTTTGGATAAGAGAAAAGTTAAAATTTTAAAAGCAATTATCTCCAGTTATATAGATAATGCAGAAGCAGTCGGCTCAAGGACAATTTCAAAAAAATACGAGCTTGGAGTAAGTCCGGCCACAATCAGAAATGAAATGTCTGATTTGGAAGAAATGGGTTTCTTAATCCAGCCTCATGCTTCATCAGGCAGAATACCTACAGACAAAGCATATAGATATTATGTTGACGACTTGTGGGAAAAGATGCTGGGCACAAATAGTGCTAATATAGAACAATTAATAACCATCATAGAAGAAAAGGCGGATGAGATTGATTCAATATTTAAAAATTCAGTAAGAATTTTGTCTCAATTTACTAAGTATACGTCATTTATAGTGTCGCCTCAGCTTAAACAGTCTTCAATTAAAAGGATTCAGCTTGTGCCTGTTACTGATAGGACGGTACTTTTGATATTGGTATTACAAAGCAATATAGTAAAGCAGGTAACACTTAGATTAAACAGCCCAATACCTTCGGACCAAATGGAAAAGATATCTGCATCTCTTTCAGAAAAGTTGTATGGGCACAAATTAGAAGATATTGGATTAATTAAGGAAAGTTTAATAAAGGAGCTTTACCATTTAAGAGAAAGCGGAAATGAATCATTGTTGGGTTTGTTGCCTTTCCTGATAGATCAGATAGGTAAATTAGAAGATTACAATGTATATTCGGATGGAGTGACAAATATTCTGGATTTACCGGAATATAATGATGTTGTTAAGGCAAGAGAATTTATTTCTTTTATTGAAGACAAGGACAGTGTAGTAAAATTATTCCAAATTACTGACGGGAATGACCTGGCTATAAGCATAGGCAGTGAAAATGAGTATGAACAGCTTAGAGACTGCAGCCTGATAACGGCTACTTACAAGCTGAATGGCAAGCTCATTGGTAAAATAGGAGTAATCGGACCAACGAGAATGGATTATAAGAGGGTTATATCAACAGTCAAGTCTATGTCTGATGCAATGAATGAAATAATAAATCAAAGCTTTGATGAGGATAATAAGGAGTGAAGAAATGACCAGGGATAAAAAGCACGATGATGAAAATTTGAAAAAAGAAAATGAATTGAGTGAAGAAAGAGATGGAAAGAAAACTACAAATGAGGCTGCTTTTGATACTGACAGCGCAGAACAAATAAATGAAGATGGGGCATTAAATGAAGAGCAGGAAGAATGTGAAGAAGATGCAACCACAGAAATAAAAAATCTCAACGACAGACTGTTGAGATTGCAGGCTGACTTCTTAAATTACAAGTCCAGGACTGAAAAAGAAAAAGGAACTACCTACAGCAATGCAATTTCCGATTTAATATTGGAGCTGCTGCCTGTTATAGACAATCTGGAGAGAGCATTGGCAGCAGAAGATTCCGAAGGGAACTCTTTAAAAGAAGGTGTCCAAATGGTTTATAATCAGATGATGGGAATACTCGAAAAAAAAGGAATGAAAGAAGTTGAAGCACTGCATAAACCATTTGACCATAATGTGCACTATGGCGTGGGATTTGAAGCAAACGACGAATACGAAGATGGAATTGTAATTGACGTAATGCAAAAAGGTTATATTGTCAATGACAGATGCATCAGACCTGCAATGGTAAGAATAGCTAAAAACGACTGATAAACAATTTAAAAAATAAAAATTAAAAATTAAAAATTAAATGAGCATATTCAATAATAATGGAGGAAAAGTAAAAGAATGAGTAAAGTTATAGGAATTGACTTAGGAACAACAAACTCTTGTGTTGCTGTTATGGAAGGCGGCGAAGCCGTTGTTATAGCAAATGTGGAGGGTAAAAGAACAACCCCTTCAATAGTTGCGTTTACAAAAGATGGTGAAAGGTTAGTGGGTGAAACAGCTAAAAGACAGGCGGTTACAAATCCAGACAGAACAATTTCATCAATAAAGAGAGAAATGGGCTCTGACCACAAAGTAAATATTGGAGGGAAATCTTATACACCACAAGAAATATCAGCATTTATACTGCAAAAATTAAAAGCTGATGCGGAAAGCTATCTTGGCGAAACAGTTACTGAAGCAGTAATTACAGTTCCTGCATATTTCTCAGACAGCCAGAGACAGGCAACGAAGGATGCCGGAAGAATAGCAGGTCTGGAAGTAAAAAGAATTATAAATGAACCAACGGCGGCAGCACTGGCATATGGTGTTGATAAAGAAGAGCATACACAGACCATCATGGTTTATGACCTTGGAGGAGGAACCTTTGACGTTTCAATCCTCGAAATAGGTGATGGTGTATTTGAAGTTAAAGCAACAGCAGGAAACAACAAGCTGGGCGGAGATGATTTCGACCAGGTTATAATAGATTACTTAGCAGATCAGTTTAAGAAAGAAAATGGAATTGATTTGAAAAAAGATAAAATGGCACTTCAAAGATTGAAGGAAGCTGCTGAAACAGCAAAAAAGGAACTGTCAAGCGCTATGACTTCAAACATCAATCTGCCGTTTATTACAGCTACTCAAGAAGGTCCAAAACACTTGAACATGGATCTGACAAGAGCAAAATTTAATGAACTTACAGCATTTTTAGTTGAGAAAACAGTTGAACCTGTTAAAAAAGCAATGTCAGATGCTAAACTGACATCTAATGATATTGACAGAGTATTGCTGGTAGGAGGTTCTACGAGAATACCTGCTGTTCAGGATGCGGTAAAAAGACTGACAGGAAAAGATCCTCATAAGGGAATTAACCCGGATGAATGTGTTGCCTTAGGTGCAGCTATTCAAGGCGGTGTTCTGACAGGAGAATTTGGAACTGACATATTGCTGGTTGATGTTACTCCGTTGTCATTAGGTATTGAAACATTAGGCGGAGTATTCACTAAACTGATAGAGAGAAACACAAGAATACCTACCAAGAAGAGTCAAGTGTTCTCCACAGCAGCAGATAACCAGCCGGCCGTTGATATCCATGTGCTTCAGGGTGAAAGACAAATGTCTGCGGACAATATTACATTGGGAAGATTCCAATTATCAGGAATAGTGCCTGCACCAAGAGGAATTCCGCAAATCGAAGTAACATTCGATATTGATGCCAACGGTATAGTTAATGTAAGTGCCAAGGATTTAGGAACAGGAAAAGAGCAGAAAATTACTATCACTTCATCAACAAAAATGTCAGATGATGAAATTGAAAAAAAGGTAAAAGAAGCTGAACAATATTCTGAACAGGACAAGAAGAAAAAAGAAGACATCGAAGTTAAAAACAATGCAGATACATTGCTGTATCAAACAGAAAAGACATTGAGCGACCTGGAAGGAAAAATTTCTCCTGAAGAAAAGTCAGCGGCTCAATCAGCTGCAGACGAGCTGAAAAAAGCAATTGAAAGCAATGATACAAATCAAATGAAGGAAAAAACCGAAAAACTTACAAAGGTATTCAATGATTTAGCTCAAAAGCTTTACGCTCAGACCGGAGCTCAGGGAGAACCACAGGCTGACCCAAATTTTGATCAGGGTTCAGCAAAGAATGATGATAATGTGGTGGATGCAGATTTTGAAGAAATCCATGATGACGATAACGATAAGTAGGAATAAAGGTTAAAATCTTCTTGTAAAACAATAAATTTTTATATATAATTAATTAGTTATTGCCAAGCTAAATCCTGGTAGGGTTTAGCTTGGTTAATGAAGAGAACAAATAAATTTATGTGAGCGTTATCGAACAGATAAATTTGTGTAACGAGACTGTAACAAGGTGGTGAGAGAATGGAAAAAAGAGATTATTATGAAATATTGGGAATCAGCAAGGATGCAGATGCCAATGAAATTAAATCAGCTTTCAGAAAACTTGCAAAGCAATACCATCCCGATTTAAACCCTGATAATAAGGAAGCGGAAACAAAATTTAAAGAAATAAATGAGGCATATGAGGTTCTCAGTGACCCGGAAAAAAAGGCCAAATATGACCAGTTCGGTCATGCAGCTTTCGACCAGAATGCAGGCTTTGGCGGTGGTGCAGGCTTTAATGATTTTGGAGATATATTTGGAGATATATTCGGAGATTTCTTCGGAGGCGGGTTTGGAGGAACAGGTCAAAGGACTCAGAGAACAGGACCTAAGGCAGGCTCAGACCTTAAAATTAAACTTGATATAGATTTTGAAGAAGCTGCTTTTGGAACAAAAAAAGATATTAAAATTAACCGTATAGAAAAATGTCACGTATGTGATGGATCAGGAGCTAAAAAAGGAACCGGGAAAAAAACATGTCCTACATGCAATGGTACAGGAAGCATAAGGACTGTTCAAAGAACACCCTTAGGACAATTTGCAAGCACAAAAATCTGTACCACATGTAACGGGACAGGAGAAATTGTTGAAGAACCATGCACTGCATGTGATGGAACAGGAAAAGAAAAGAAATCGAGAAAGCTTTCAATAAACATCCCGGCAGGAGTTGATACAGGTTCGGTTATACCCTTAAGAGGAGAGGGAAACCATGGAGAGCGGGGAGGTCCGGCCGGCGATTTATATGTATATATCAATGTAAGACCCCACGAAATTTTTGAAAGAGACGGAAATGACGTATGGTGCGAAATCCCCATATCATTTGCTAAAGCGGCAATGGGAGGTTCAATTCAGGTGCCCACCATTGAAGGCAATGTAAAATATGAGGTTCCGGAAGGCACACAGACAGGAACTGTATTCAGACTGAAAAATAAAGGCATTAAAAACCTGAGAGGTGTGGGTAAAGGCGACCAGTATGTAAGAGTTAAGGTAGAAGTTCCAAAGAAATTAACAGAAAAGCAAAAAGCCCTGTTAGAGGAATTTGCCATGGAAATGGGAGAGCATCAGGACAAAGACGATAAAAAGGGATTCTTTGGAAAGATGAAGGATGCATTCAAGGATTAATATTATAAGTACAAGGCGCTTAGCAGGCGTCTTTTTTTGTCGATTAAAAATTGACAATTGAATTAATCAGTGCTAAAATAAACTTGTCACAGGGCAAGTGGCAAGAGGTAAAAAAATTTGGAGGTAAAAATGAAATCATTAATCAGAATTAGAATGAGTGCACATGATGCACACTATGGCGGAGATTTGGTAGACGGTGCCAGAATGGTAGGGCTTTTCGGAGATGTTGCCACAGAGCTTTTAATCAGGAACGACGGAGATGAAGGATTGTTTGTAGCATATGACAATGTTGAATTCTTAGCACCTGTTTATGCCGGAGATTATATTGAAGCAGAAGGAGAAATTGTTTCAGTCGGAAATTCGTCAAGAAAAATGAAATTTGAAGCAAGAAAAGTAATAGAGCCAAGAAAAGACATAAACGACTCAGCTTGTGATTTCCTAAAAGAGCCAATAGTAGTGTGCAGAGCCAGCGGAACATGTGTAGTACCAAAAGATAAACAACGAAATAAATAAATATATAACACAGAAAAGGAAGCGAGAGCTTCCTTTTTGTGTGCCCTACCCCTTTTTTTCAAAGTATACAACAGGATACCATGTTTTAATATATTTAGCAATATTTACTAAAAAATGTAATTAAAATATAATTGAAATAAAATTATAATACAACGCATTAATAGTAAAATTGTCATATGTTTTTTAAATTAGTCATATTTTGTCAAAAATCACATGAGAATGATATGAGAATGATGAGAAGGTAATACAAGTGCAAAGACCAAACTTAAGACTGGGAGAGTTATTATTATATGCAGGTAAAATTTCCCGGGAGCAATTAAATGATGCCATAGAAATTCAAAAAACAACCAAGATGAAATTAGGCGAAATCATCGTGAGCAAGGGTTGGCTGAAGCCAGAAGAAATTGTGGAAGCTTTAGAACGGCAGCTTGGATTCCCGGAAATTGATTTAAGCAAGTATGAAATCAACTCCAAAGTAGTTACATTGATACCTGAAAGTATTGTAAAAAAATATAAGCTGCTTGCCATAGATGAAAAAGATGGTAAGCTGATAGTGGCTATGGCAGATCCTTTGAACTTTTTTGCCATAGACGATATAAAGCTGTATACGAAAATGAATGTAATACCTTGTTTTGCCGTGGGTGCAGACTTGGACAGAGTCATAGAAAAATACTACAGCAGCATACTGACTCAAAAAGCATTAAACGAGTTTTCCGACACTTTCGTTTCGGCAGAAGATGATATGAATTCTGAAGAAGAGATGCTGGAGGTTGCAACCGCACCAATAGTAAAATTAATAAACTCCATAATTGAACAGGCCATGAGAAGCAATGCTTCGGATATACACATTGAGCCAAGTTATAATGATATCAGGGTAAGGTTCCGTATAGACGGTGATTTAAAAGAAATAATGACATTGCCTAAATCAAACCTGTCTGCCATAGTAACCAGGATAAAAATTATAGGAAGAATGGACATAGCAGAAAAAAGAATACCACAGGACGGCAGAGTTGAAATGAAATTCAGCGACAAGGAAATAGACCTGAGAATTTCTACACTGCCCACAGTTTACGGTGAAAAAATAGTTTTAAGAATATTGGATAAGAGCAATTTCAATTTTACTAAAGAGGGTTTGGGCTTTAGTAATTATAATTTAAGCAAATTAAACAGTATGATAGCTCAGCCCTATGGGATGCTCTTGGTTACAGGACCTACAGGAAGTGGTAAAACTACTACTCTTTATACAATTTTAAGAGAATTGAATGTTCAGACTAAAAACGTAATTACAGTAGAGGATCCTGTTGAGTACAAGCTTAAGGGTATAAATCAAACACAGGTAAACACAAAGGCAGGACTCACATTTGCCGCCGGATTAAGGTCTATTCTGAGACAGGATCCGGACACCATAATGATAGGGGAAATCAGAGACTCGGAAACAGCAGAAATTGCAGTAAGGGCAGCCATTACAGGTCACCTGGTTCTGTCCACACTGCATACAAATGACAGCCCGTCAACCATAGCAAGGCTTATAGATATGGGATTAGAGCCATACCTGGTGTCATCTGCCGTAATAGGAATTATATCTCAGAGGTTAGTAAAACTATTGTGTCCTAAATGCAAACAAAAATATGAAGCAAGTGATTCAGAAAAAAAGATACTCGGTATAAACGGTATAGATGCGGATAAAGATACAATACTTTACAAGCCTGTTGGATGTAATGCCTGCAACAACGGATACAGAGGCAGGGCAGCCGTCCACGAGGTAATGCTTGTAAATGAAAATATAAGAAGGTGCATAAACAAGGGCGCAAGCACTGACGAAATACGAAGCATGGCATTGGAAGACGGGATGACTACCCTGCTGCAGTCAGCTGCCGGTTTAGTGCTAAAGGGAGAAACTTCATTTGAAGAAGTAATGAGAGCGGGATATACATTAGGATAATAAACTTAGGAGACATTATGGACTTAGTGGAATTATTGAGCTTAGGAGCTGAAAAAAAAGCATCAGATGTTCATTTAACCGTAGGAATACCACCTACCTATAGAATAGATGGTGCGTTAATTTCATTACCGGAAAAAGAATTAACTCAGGAAGATACTTTGTGCCTAATAAAGCAGGCATTAGATGAAACGAGATTAAAAATGTTAGAGGAAAACGGGGAAATTGACTTTTCCTATTCCATACCCAAGATAGGCAGATTCAGGGTAAATGCTTTTATGCAAAGAGGAAGCTATGCAATGGTTCTGAGAATAATTCCCTTAGAAATTCCTCTAATAGGTCAGTTAGGACTCCCTCCCATTGTAAATGATTTATCAAAATTACCAAGAGGGCTGATACTGGTAACAGGTCCTACAGGAAGCGGCAAAACCACTACGCTGGCATCCATTATCAATAAAATTAATTCCGAAAGAAGATGTCACATAATAACACTGGAAGACCCTCTGGAGTATCTTCATAAGCATAAAAAATCCATAGTAAATCAGAGGGAAATAGGTCCTGATACTAAAAACTTTGCCAATGGATTAAGAGGAGCACTAAGAGAAGACCCGGATGTAATTCTGGTAGGAGAGATGAGGGATTTAGAGACAATTTCCACAGCTATAACGGCAGCAGAAACCGGTCACCTGGTATTATCTACCCTTCATACCAATGGTGCGGCAAAGACAATTGACAGGATAGTAGATGTATTTCCACCGTATCAGCAGCAGCAAATCAGAGTCCAGCTATCATCAGTTATCGAAGCTGTTATATCTCAGCAGCTGTTGATAAAAGCAAACGGTAAAGGCAGAGTTGCGGCACACGAGGTTATGATAGCCAGTCCCGCCATCAGAAATTTAATCAGGGAAGGCAAAAATCACCAGATAGACATATCCATACAAACAGGTGCTGCCTTGGGTATGCACACTATGGATACTTCGTTGATAAACTTATACAAACGCGGAGAAATTACAAAAGAAACGGCTATCAGCCAGGCATACAACATGGATGAAATAAGGAAGAAAATATAACAGTAGGTGATTTTATGAGGTATAAATACAAATCAATTTCATCTGACGGTCGGGAATCAGAAGGATTATACGTTGGAGACAGCGAGTCCGGTCTGATAAATATGCTCAGGGAAAGAAAAGAGCTGATAATATCCATAGAACGTGATGTACAGAGCGAAGCTCAGATTGAGTTATTTAAGAAAAAAGTCAAGAAGAAAGATCTGGCATTATTCTGCAGGCAGTTTTATACCATGATAAGCGCAGGTCTTGGAATAGTGTCATGCCTGGAAATACTGGTTGCACAAACTCAAAACAAAACCTTTAAAAATGCCATTGCAGATACATATGAGGACGTGCAAAAAGGCTTGACATTGTCGGAATCCATGAAAAAACACACAAACGTATTTCCGACCATATTAGTCAGCATGGTTGAAGCAGGAGAGGTAAGCGGTAACCTGGATACCATAATGCTTAGGATGGCAGAGCACTTTGAAAAGGAAAACAAAATAGAAAACAAGGTGAAATCATCAATGATATATCCCATGGTACTGGGCATTGCCACCGTTGCAGTAGTAGTGTTTATGCTGATATTTGTAATGCCTACATTTGTGGGTATGTTTGAAGGAAGCGGAACGGAACTCCCCGGACCTACCCAGGCACTTATAAATTTAAGCAATTCTCTGCAAACATACTGGTATATATACATTGCGGCAGTTGCTGCGATAGTATTGGGAATATCCACCTATAAGAAGTCAAAAGATGGCACCAGGTTTTTTGACAGCCTGAAGCTGAAAATTCCCATAGTTAAGGGCACAACAACCATGCTTGTCACATCAAGATTTACGAGGACACTTTCAACACTTATGGCATCAGGTATACCCCTCATACAAGCTCTGGAGGTTGTTTCAAGAGTTGTGAACAATTCGGTGATTGAAGAAAAACTGTTAACCGGGATAGAAAACATCAGAAAGGGAGTTACACTGTCAAGAACCGTGAAGGATGTAGGCGTATTCCCGCCCATGGTTGATTCAATGATAAAAATAGGCGAAGAATCAGGCTCCCTGGATGAGATGCTTTACAAAACCGCTGACTTTTACGACGAAGAAGTAGAAACCAGCATGCAAAAGCTTACATCAATGCTTGAACCACTGATGATAATTGTAATGGCGCTAATAATCGGGTTTATAGTAATAGCAATGTACCTGCCGATGTTTGATTTATCAAGCACAGTTCAATGATGGCTTTAATAAAAATTTATATATTAAGCAAAAAAATTTAAATAACAAGATGGAGGATAAGAAAATGATTAAATTATTTACGAAGAAGAGAAAAGGGTTTACTTTGGTTGAGTTGATTGTGGTTGTGGCAATTATAGGTGTTTTGGCTGCTGTAGCTGTGCCAAGATTTTCGGGTACACAGACAACTGCTAGGGTAAAAGCACACAATGCTAATGTAATGACAATTGAAAGTGCAGTTAGCTTATATCAAGTGGAAACTGGTAAAGCTTTGAGTGATATTGATACTATTAGCGATCTCGCACCAAATTATTTGAAAGAAATACCTAAAAATCCACTTAAAACTGGTGATGCTACAAAGTATAAAATTTCTGATGCTACAGATGCAGCTTCAGCAACGGATGCTGAATATATGAAGCCGTATACTGTTACAGATGGAGTTGTATCTCCTGGAATGTTATATGAATAAGATGCAGAAGGACACCGGGACGCTTCATCTGTCCTCATGGTTCAGTAATAGTTCCGGTGCATGACACTTTAGTTATTTAATATTGCGATATTAAATAACAACAAAATATATTAAGCTTATTTATTGCAACACCAAGAACTAAATAGCAAAGCTATTTAGTTCTGTACCATTTAAAAAAATATTTCAATATAATTAGGGTATTTAAAATATTTGTAAAGCTTTTTGCAATAATTTTTATTTTTAATTGCATAGAATATGGCAGCTAAAACAACAAGAAAGGCGGTGCTTTGATGATTGAAAGGATTTTAAAACTTTATAAAAGAAAAGGCGCTGCACTGATATGGATGATTTTAGCCTTTACTATAACAATGATTCTTATGAGCTCCATTATATTTTTGACTCAGCAGGATATAAGAGAAACAGTTAAGCAGGAAGAAAGACTTCAAACATATTATATAGCGGCTGCAGGAATTGATTTAACATATGCTGCTCTGATGGATCCAATTAATAAACCTAAGAAGATAGAGGCGGCTATCAGTAAGATAGGTGACACCGGCAACAAAAAATTGAGTGATACAATAGATATAAAATATAATAATGAAATTAAGGGTACTGCAGCGGTAACCATAAGCAGAATAACAATAGATGAAAAAAAATGGCTTCAGATTGTTTCGGTAGGTAAGCTTATTGGCAAGGACACCCAGGTAACAACCACCATGAGAATTAACGAAGCAAATACAAATCAAATTGTCAGAGAAAAATTCGGTAAATAAGAAAAGGTGTTAAGAATGAAAAAGAAAATGAAAAAAAACACCCATGGATTTACATTAGTAGAGGTTATTTTAGCAGTAGCACTGATAAGCCTCGTTATAATATTAAGCTCAAATATGCTGATATTTGGTACTAATTCGCAAAAGATGACGGTAAAGGAGTATTCCATTCAGTCTGATTTGAGACGTGCGATCGAGCAAACCAATGAACTTATAAGATATTCAAAGGCTGTTTTTGCAGTTCCGGAATCCTTTGTATCGCCGGATTCGGCAATGGACCCCGGATGGAGTTATTTGATGGTAAGTCCTGATGGAAAAAGGATTGTAACCATGGAATATGATGACGGCCTTAAAACACATGTGGAAAAGGTAGTGGCAGAGGAGGCGGAAGGAATATTGTATGCTTTGTCCTTCGATAAAGACGAATCCGCAAATGGCGATACAGTTTTAAAATATAAAATTCATGCCTATAATTCAGACGGTGCAGGAAATAAAACCGATGAAAAGATAGTTTATGAAACTACAATCGAAACTATCAATGCCATACAAGTAGTTGATAAGGGTACTGATTCCTCTCCTTCCATAGCACTGGCATTCAGAAGTGACGGTCAAACATCAGGAAAGGGAAAAAACCAAATTGCGTATATTACAATAATCATGGATATTTCCAACAGTATGAATAATACACCCAGCGGTGGCGGCAGCAGCGATTCAGAAACTACAAATTCAAGAGTTGCAAAGGTCAGAAGTGCATTGATAGGGGATGGCACAAGTAAAGGAAATGGAATAATTCAGTTATTTTCTAAAGAAGAGAATGTATTTATTTCCTTAGTTCCATTTGCTAATACTGCAAACTATCCTTCACCTCATGCAAATTCCAATCCCGCCGGACAGCATCCTATCTATGAGGTTTATAAAGACAGTGATTTAAATTCTTTGATTACTACTATAAAGAATACAAAAGCTGACGGACATGATACTAAAAAATATGGTTCCGGTCAGGGAGGAACAAATACAGGTGACGGATTAAGGAGGGCATATTATCTTCATGATACATTCAGAACAAGGATGAGTGCTATGGGAACACCGATTAATGATAAGGATCAGGTTCACCATTACACGATTTTACTTGTTGACGGGGTAACCACATTTGAGACAGAATACTATAAATATGATGATAATGGATTCTATATGGACTCAGGCAGGAATGAGACCTTTAATAAAAAAACATATAAGAGATTTAACTGGAATACCGATTGGAAATCAAGTAAAAAGTCAGACTTTCTGCCGGACGGAAATATGGGATTAGATTATTTATCCAGCTATACACCTCCAAGCGATGCTTTAGAAATAAATGGCGCTCCTTATGAAGGCACTATTAATTATAAGGATTATAACTGGTTGTGGGGCTGGAGTAATGAAGGGTATTCTGGAAGAATAGTTGAGTATGGAAGAAAAAACAATAGCCTTGACAGGATGGTACTGACAGGAAATGGCAGCAGTACTATAAATAATAGCAGCTATGTGAGCTCTGTCGGAAGTAAGATTCAAGGCTTTGAAGATTCAGCAGGAATCAGAAGTTATATTATAGGATATGCAAGCGGTCTGACTACTAATATTAACTATATCGGCGATAAAATTGGTACAGGAGCAGCATATAGATATAAGTTTGATGATCCTAATTTTAATTTGGATGAAATATTTAAAAATATAGCAACGGATATAATGGCGGATTTCTGGTTGGCGGCAGGACCTCAAATAGTGAAATAGCAGGTGAGAACTATGAGAAAGAGAAAGGGTTTTACATTAGTGGAAGTTATTGTTTCATTAGCAATATTAGGGATAATTTCTATATCCTTTTTAGGTGCTGTTTCCTCTCACTTCACCTATATGACATCTACTAAGAGGATAACTCAAAATGCCTTTAAGGCACAAGAAATGATGGAAAATGAGATAGATGATGCCAAAATAAGAGTTATGTCTCCGTCAGCTACGTTAAATAAGACTAAAATTTTCAATTCCGACTTAGGAGGAATTGAAGTTAAATACGAGGAAGTTAAAATTTCATATAATAATAAAGATTATTACACATTGGTGTCAAATGTGAGACCGGATCCCTTGGAAAAAATAAGTCTTGAGAGCTTAGGAATAAAGCTCATGCAGGGGTCTGTTCAAATTGAAAATGATTATTACGGATATGCTGCAGATAATTTTAGCATAGTCGGTAACTTTAACAACAATAACAGCTATAAGTGGGATCACTTGCTAAATCAGGTTGAATGGTATATCTCTTCCGATAAATTTAATATGCCGTTGCCTAAAAGCCAAAGTGCTGGTTTAAATGATGATGAAGGCCATTATTATCCTATATTTCCAAGAGACTATGAAATTTTTTCAAATGAAACTGTTTATAAATTTGGAGCTTCTCAAAGTACCTTCCCTTATATAAAAGATATTGCAGGGAGACATCTTATATATGCCGTAACACCTGCTGCGAAATCCGGAAAATTAGGCGAGCGAAAAGTAAGTAAACCAATATTTATCTCAGGATTGACTATAACAGACAATCTGATAACCCATTTAGATGCTTCATATATTGATGCTTTATCCAATACAACAGAAGCTCAAAAGTCGGGAACAGACTATTTGTTAAATAGGTGGTACGATATTTCCAGCGTTATCGGTAAAAGTGCTCCCAATGAAGTTGCTTTACCACCCGATAATGCCTCAAGACCTGTTGTTAACAGGACTGATTTAGATGATAAATTTATTGGTCAATATGTTCGATTTAATCCCGGGAAATATGTTCAGATTAACCAGGGAAGCTCAGGTGGACAAGTTACAGTTTATGCAGTTTTGAGAAATAGAAATAATGACAAATCCACATATTTTGTCAATAGAAATAATGAATTATCAATTGAAGTGCCTGCAGCAGAAAATGCAAATCAATGGAATATAATTTGTTCAAAGATTACATTAGATGGCACAAATTTTAAGATAGGTGATTCAAGCACAGATATAGCTGAGTTAATTATATATTCCGGCAATATAAGTGACGAAAATAATTCGAAGGTATTAGATTATTTAAGCAATAAATATTTTTCAAGTAGTATTATTATTAACAACGAGTGATTATTTACCAAGGAGGAAACCCATTGATTTTACTGATATTAATATACGGACTTGTTATAGGCTCCTTCTTAAATGTATGCATTTACAGGATACCCAGGGGTGAAAATATTGCATGGCCCGGTTCGCATTGCCCTACATGCAGCCACAGCCTTAAATGGTACGATAATATACCCCTAATTTCGTATTTATTATTAAGAGGTGAATGCAGGTATTGCAAGAGTCATATTTCAGTACAGTATCCTGTTGTTGAAGCATTAAATGCCATGCTTTACATAATTATGTATGCTAAATTTGGATTTGGGGCAGATTTTATATTTTATTCACTGATAGCATCATTACTTTTGGCTATATTTTTTATTGATTTAAAGGAAATGATTATTCCCGACAGTTTAGTAGCAGGTGTTCTGATATTATCTGTTATACATAAGGCTGTCAATTATTTTTTATATAATCTGCCTTTTGGGTTAATTGACAGCATTTTAGGATTGTTAGCAGCAGGCGGATTATTTTTGATTATAATGATTGCATCTCGTGGGGGTATGGGCGGAGGAGATGTAACACTTGCCGGTGCATTGGGCTTTGTCTTGGGAATTAAATACATGTTATTAAATGTATTTTTATCATTTGTTTTAGGTTCAATTATTTCCATAGCTTTATTGGCAGCAAAAATTAAGACGAGGAAAGACCCTATTCCTTTTGGACCATTTATTGTTGTAGGATTTTTTATAACGGTTTTGTGGGGACAGGAAATTATAAATTTGTATATTAATTTATCATTATGAGGAGTGATGACATTGAGCGTATTTAATACGAAAAAGACTATTTCTGTTGAATTCTGTTCGGATGAGGTGAGGGTAGTAGAGGGAAAGTATAATAAGAAAAATATTGTTGTTAATAAATGTTTTACAATACCGGTTCCGGAGGGTGTATACGGAGATGGAGTAATAAAGGATATGGATGATTTTTTGCATCTGTTGCAAAATGAATTTTCACTTAGGAATATATCTCACTGTGATGTTTACGGAGTAATAAATTCGTCCAATATAATAATCAGGGAAATAAGGCTTCCGAAGGTTGATGTAGAACAGATTGTTTCAATTTTGAATTACCAGTTAGATGAATATTTTCCGGTAAATTCTGAGAACTATGTGGTTCAGTTTATACCTCTTGATGTTGTGAACGAAGAAGGTGTTGAAAAGCTTAATGTTATGCTTATAGGTGTGCCAAAGTATATAATTGAATCTCATCTTAATTTATTACGGAATTTAGGACTGAAGCCTGTAGTCTTAGATTACGCAGGTAATGCTATAAGCAAGCTGATTGGTTTCAGTGATAGTATAAATGGCATATATGACAATGATATTACCATTGCCTGTGTGGATTTGGAGCAGGAGAGCACTGCTCTTAACATTACTGACAAGGGTATGATGAGCATGTCACGTGTTGTGAATGTAGAAATAAATCCTTCTGTTAATGAGGGCTATTCTGAGTCTTCAGATTATTCCGATGATCAGGATGCTGCCGTAGCTATCGCACTGAAGAGTGACCTAACAGCAATACTTAATGGAATTGATATGGTGTTTAGATATTATAGCTCCAGACAAGCCCATAAGGATATTGAATTAGTACTGATTTACGGCAATTACTCTAATATTTCCGGTATAGAAGATTTGATGAGCAGTTACCTGGATAAACCATGTGTCAGGCTTAATGTTTTAGATAAAGTAAAGTTTTATGGGGATATAGCAAAGTATGCTAATGCCATAGGTGCTCTGATAAGAAGAAATGGGGTGAGGCTATGAGTGATCTTAATTTTTTTGAACCCTATTTAGAAAAGCGGGACTTTAAGTTTAATAAAATGATTTTGCTTTATGTTATACTGGTGCTTACTATTGTGGCGGTTGCGTCAGCAGGGGTATATAATCAGGTTCAGATAAGCATGCTGAAGGCTCAGGTAAGGGACAGGCGTATAGTTGCTGAAAACCCTGATACAATTAAAAAGTATAATGAAATAAAAGAACTTGAAAATGAGACGGAAGTTTTAAAAGAAGAAGTAGATAAGATTATTAAGATGGACAAGAATATTGCACAAACTGATATTATAAATGAAAAACTGATTTCTGAAATTAAATCAAAGATGCCTGTTAATTTATTTCTTACTAATTTCAGTGCAAACGGCAGAGATGTACAAATTTCCGGTGTTGCAAAGAATAGTAAATCTATAGCTGAATTCAGCAAAGGTCTTGGACTTATTGAGGGCGTTGAATCAGTGTTTATATCAACTATTGATAATTCTGAGGATGCTTATACTTTTGTATTAAATACTACTTTTAAGGATGTGAATATAGATGAAAAAGATTCTCAAGAGTAGTAATGTTAATTTCAGACCTCTTACTGACAGCGAAAAGCTGTTGCTTGTTCTATTGGGTATTGTATTAGTGATCTACTTGTCAAATAACTTTATCCTTGCTCCTCAGGCTGAAAAAGT
The DNA here is from genome assembly GCA_002409285.1 of Firmicutes bacterium UBA5227. GTDB lineage: Bacteria > Bacillota > Clostridia > Tissierellales > Sedimentibacteraceae > Sedimentibacter. The sequence continues at coordinate 21,165 of DHUT01000043.1, forward strand.
AAGCAGCCTTAAAGCTGAAGTTTCAGAGCTGAATAATCAAGTTGCAACCATGGATGATACTCTGAAGAAGAAGGACAGCATAAAGAAAGAATGGGAAATGCTTCACAGGGAGAAGGATGAAATATTAAAGAACTATTTTCCTGTTCTTGACCAGTCTCAGATAATATATTTATTAAATGATTTAATAAAGGACGACAAAGTAAAGATAAGTGATTTTAATTTTGATAATCCTGCTGAAGAAGCTATGGGCGAAATGGCTGTTCAAAACATGAGTATTTCAGTTCCCTATATCGGAAGCTATGATGGGACAATGAATATTATCAAGTCCTTAGGAGCAAGTCCGAGAAGAATCGTAATTGATAATTTATCCATGGACAGAGAGAGTGATTCAGATCTCACAGGAAGCATGACCTTAAAGGTATACAGTCTTGAAGGAATTGCCGAAACCGATCCGGAGGTAATACCAGTGAAGACTGCCAATGGCTCCGGGGAAGGTTCTTTATTTGCGACCTATGATGGATACAGCGCTCTTGCCTCGTCCGGCGGATCTGCAGGAGGTGCCATAAGTTCAGGCAGCAACGCAGCGGGGAGTACTGCAATAAATGACAGCGATTATACCAAAGTGTATAGTCTTCATGATTTTGAAATCAGAAATTACAGCTTTGTTCCGTCAAATGAATTCATCAAAGGTAATGCTGAGCCTTCCACTATTAAGAAATCCGGGAAATATTCATTGAGATTTGAGTACAATATGTTTGCCGTTGGTGAAGAAAACAGAGCCTATATTGATTTAGGAAGTGGTATTGATCTGAAATTCCCTCCTGATTCTATAAGCATGTGGGTGAATGCCTTTGGGTATTCTCCGGGAGTACTGGGCTTAAGATTCAGAACTCAAGATGGTCAGGATATAGACGTGGTTGCTTCTAATGGAATATCCTGGCTGGGATGGTCTGAGGTTGAAGCTGTTCCACCCCAGGATTTAGATTTATATCCATTGAAGCTGACTCATATATATTTTGAACTTCCATTTGGCAGAGATGACATAGGAGTTTTAATTATTGATAAACTTCAGGCATTTTACCCTGTCAATGAGGATTCAAAGGGAAATAATCAACCAATTTATGATTTCTATGTAGTTAAGCCCGGAGATACGGTAACAGATATTTCAAGACAGATATATGGCACGGTAGCCTACAAGAATGAAATTATGGCAAACAACAGCCTGAGTGCCGGCGACATGCTGACGGTAGGGAAAATACTGGTGCTTGTGAGGAGGTAATGTATGAAAGCTTTAAACAGAATATTATCAATTTTAATAGTTATGTTAATACTTTTAAATAACGGAATAGTTTTCGCAGCTACTAAAAATGAAAGCGACAGCAAAAGCTATGATTCCGGTTATGATGCCGGATATGACTATGGCTATGACAGACAGGACAGCAATAAAAGCGGACTGGCTGCCTACAAGGATAGCTATAAAGATTCGCGTGCCCATAAGAAGCTGAAGGAAGACATAGAGGATTACAATGAGCGTGAATTCAGAGAAGGGTTTGTTGACGGATATACAGATGGGCATGATGATGTAGATAATGCCGATGAAGATTCAGATTATGCTACTGACCTGGGTAAGGCTCTTGGAGAAATCAGCGGTGCAAATGCTTATAACAGCGGTAAAAGCTCTAACTGGAGAACCGCAATCCCCAAAACTAAAAACATAAGTGATATGTTTGGGTTAAGCAAACAAAGCTCCTCCTACAGAAGCGCATTTATTAAAGCATTTACTTCTGCGTTTAATGAAGGTTATGTTGAGGCTTACGACAGGGCTGCCTACGAACCTGTCAAGGTGTCACTGGAGCAGGGTGTTGAGGATGGAGAGGACGTTGGAACAATTGTGGGAGCTGCCTATGGCTCTAAAGACTTTTTTGGAGGTTTGGATTCCAGTTATAAAAGAGATTTGCCTTCAAGAACGGTAATTGCGCAGCAGTATTCTTTGAATGATGATTCTAATAACTATAAAGATGGATTTATAACAGGATTTATCAGCGCATACGAAGAATCCTATAATAAAGCATACAGAGAATCAAATATGGATGAAGCCTTAAAGAAAACAGCTTCAGAGATTATTCCCGTTTCAGGAGGGACGGCGGCAACTACTGATAAAAGGTTTACGGTGGATGTTCCCTCCGGCACCTTTTACCATGATGTGAACATGAGTATTATTACTTCTTATGATGTGGAGAGAACAAATTACAGCAATTTAATTAAAGCATCAGACAGCTATACTGTAGTGCTGACAAATTTATCAGGAAATTTGGATGACAGTAAATCAATCAAGCTGACCTTTGAATATTATGGAGATAGGTACAAGGGAGGCATATACAGACTGCAGGACAACAGGTGGCTGTATATACCAACAGTGATTGAAGATGGCAAGATGAGTGCAAAACTTAATCCTAAAAGCTTAAATTCCTATGGCACAACCTTTAGCGCATTTGTAGATAATAATATTCCTGTTTTCCGTGATACAAGGGGACACTGGGCAGGTGATGAAATAGATGCATATGTAAGACGCGGAGCCATCAGCGGTTATGGCGATATGTTGTTTAAGCCTGATAACAATATTACAAGAGCTGAATTTTTAACATTGCTGAGCAGAACTTTCAACTGGAATTTATACTCATACCAGGGGAATACGACTACTTTTAAGGATGCTGATACTTTCGGTTATTATGGTGATGTTATAAACTATGCTACTCAATACAACTATATACACGGATATATTGACGGTACTTTTAAACCCGGAAATCCAATCAGTTATGCTGAGGTGGAAGCTATAATGAACAGGGTATTATTTTATAATAATTTCAGATGGTCTGATATAGCCAATAAAATGCTTTATGAGAAAAAAGAACGGTCCGGCAGCTTTAAAAATATGAATAATAAAATTACAAGAGCAGAGGTAGCCTATATGCTTTACAATGCAGCAGAATAATTTGTTAATTTTATTTAACAAAAAATACCTTGACAAAATATTACAAATTTTTATATAATTTACAATACTAAAATGTGTTAAAAATTAACAAAATACTGTTGGGGTATATGCTATGGGGAGAATATTGTCTGTTGAATTTGATAAGAGCAGTATTAAAGTTGTGGAGGCCTATAGGAATGGAGCTTCACTGTCCGTTTTAAAATGCATTTCCATAAATGCTGATACAGGGATTGAAAACGGAAAAATAAATGATATTGTGATGATTGCCAACTTATTAAAGGAAGGGCTTATCAAAAATAATATTAAAGCTAATAAGGCTGTCTTTGTGGTGAATTCTGACAGTGTAATAATTAGAAGTATGAGGCTTCCGTTTTTAGAAAATGGAGATGATATATTATCAATGATAGAAATTGAGCTTTCACAATTAATTCCCATTGATTTTAATCAGTACAAAATTAAATATACAATTGCTGAAATAGTTGAAGAAAATGACGTAAAAGAAGCTTTTTACGTCATTTATTGTATTCCGGAGAAGCTTTTTCCGGATTTAAGGGAACTTTCTAAAAGGCTGAATATGAGAATATGTTGCCTGCATATATCCTTTTGCTGCCTTAATAATATATTTGACTGCAATATTAATATAAACGGCAAGCCTCTGGATGAGGAGAACACATGTGCTTTTGTTGATATTAATTCAAGCTATATTTCTTTTTGCACACTAAATAAGGGCGTTAATGATTTTTCAAGGCTATTCTTTTATGGTCAGGATGAATACTCAGTTGAAGCCGTAGCCGAATCACAGTATAAATACATTGAGGATTCGGATGATTCCATTGTTTTTAAGTATGAAATACTTGACAAGATTAACAGATACGTACAATACTATCATTCGGTGGATAATTCAAATAGCATTAAGAAGCTGTATATTTACGGCGGAGGTTCCAAGGACAACAATATAAGCGGATTTTTATCTCAGAAATTAAAAATAGATGTTGAGGTTATTAATCAAATTCAAGAAATTTACTTTGATACTATTTCATTAAATGAAAATTTGATTTCAAACAACTACTTTATTCCTATTTTATCTTTATTTAAGGGAAAAAAGAATATTTGCTTCTCAACGAATGAGCATATAGAACTTGTGCGCCGTCCCAAGTTCTTAGCAGCTGCTTGCGGGACGATTATTTTGTTGGCGTCATGCCTTGGCTTTAAATATTATGATACTGCGGTTTCTGATAAAATTTATAATATGAGTAAGTTTATTGGGGATGAGGACAATGCAAGGCGGAATGTAGAGATTGAAAGCCTGAAAGAAGAGGTTGCATTATTGGAAAGCTATTTAGAGCAGTCTGTTAAATTAAATTCTATTATTAGAAGTGAGGATTTTGTAAGCCCTGTTGTTTTAAGAGACATTTTCAATGCAATTCCGCAGAATACAAGAGTTTCTTCAATTTCTTCCGATATAAACGGTATCCAATTATCCTGTTTTTCTGACTCTATGGAGGATGTAACCTTATTTTTGCATAATTTGCGGGACATTAAATTCATTGAAGAAATATTTTTAGCAGATATTGATGTTAAACAAGATGGTGACGGCAGATATTCATATTCCGTTATGTGCAAGTTAAAGGATGTGAGTGACATTGCCCAATAGCAGAAATAAAGGAAATCCAAGGATTATTTTTTTAGTTTTATTAGTGCTTGTTCTATTTTACTTCGTGATGCCCAAGGAACTGATACACGAATTGAACCCTTCAAAATGGAAGCAAACAGAAATTCCTCTTGCATATGAAAGGATGGTTCAAAACTTCAGTATTCAGAATTGTTTAGTTGAAAATAAGGATCGACTGTTAAGTGAGATAAAGGAAACTAACATAGAGCCAAGGATCTTGCATGAAGAGATAATATCCACTGTATATGGCTATTGTATAGATAATAATGTAATTATTACAAAAATTACTTTTTCTGAAATTTCTCCTGTTAATTTTATTGATGAAGAAATTAGCGAAAAACCCAGTGGCACTGCACCGGTTATGGTAACGGTGGGTGTTGAATTCAGGGGCAGCTTTGATGATGTGCTGAATTTAGTTGATGACATTAAAGAGGATTCACAGAATATTGGATTTTCTCATATGCGGTTATTATCGATGGATGACAATGATTTCATGGGTGTCATGGATCTGAAATTTTATGCCATGCCCCTAAATAAGGTGAATTATGAGATGGTTAACTAATCGTCGTGGTTTTACCATTGTGGAAATTATAATGAGTATAGCTGTAATTGGAATTATAATCGCACCCCTGATGGGAATGTTTGTCATGTCATCAAAAATAAATCAGGAAAGCAGTAAAGAGTTTAAGTCTTTTTTAGAAGCTCAGAAATATATGGAAGAGATTAAAGCCATGGATTCAATTGATGTTTCAAGGTATCCATATAATTCTATAACAGGAGCCTATGAAGGCACGGTAATACAGACGGAGGATAAGCTTGGAGCTCAGGTCATGATTATACCTAAGAGCGGAATTTTGTATAATATTGAAATAAATATTATTGATGAGGGTAAGGTTGTGAATTCCTTACGGGGAAGCAGAATTTTTTACTGAGCAGGGGAATAAAATGAAGAATAAGAAGGGCTCTGTATTAGTACTTGTCACCATTATTACAGGAGCTATGATGATGCTGGGATTTACCTGCCTGAATATTGCTTCCATCCAGTATCAGATTAGAAAAAGTAACTCTGAAGTAAAAAAAGCATTCTATATGTCTGAAAATGGATTAAATTATGCATACGCACAGGTCTATGAGCTAATATGTGAGACTGCTGCGGATTCAGTAGATAAGACTGATGAGTTTTTGCTGGTCTGTCCCGAAGATATTGAGGGAGCTTCCAATTTTTTTTATAACAACTACAAGCTGAATATAAGCAGCAATGTGTATCACAAAGTTAAATTAAACTCCAACCCTGATGTTATGGTTACTGATTGCAGTGGCTTGTTTACAGGAGGTGGGCTGAATGTGAGTATCAGCTCTAAATATATATCGGATTCAGGGATTGAAAGAACTACATCTGCGGATATTATTATCCTGATACCTGATTATCAAAAAACAAGGGCAGGAGCAGTTGACTTCACCTCATTGCTGTATTTTAATAAGTTTGATTTATAGTGAGGTTGATATGCATTCTGAAAGAAGTGGCTACACTTTAATAGAGCTGTTGATTTGTCTTGTACTCATAAGCCTTGTAATTGTATTGCTCATGTCATTTTTTACGGCTAATCTCAATAGCTTTGTCAGGGTTAAGAATGATTCGGAGCTTCAGTTTCAAGCTCAATATGTTTTGAATTTCATTTCCAATAAGGTAATGAATTCAGGTAATATTGCAGATATCATAACATACGAAAACACAAGAGTTATTAATTTAAGCGAAGAGATCAGCATTACAAGAATATCCTTGTTATATAATCAGCAGGATAGTTTGTGTTATATTTTTGAAGTCAGAGAAAACAAAATATTTTATGGAAATGCAAAAGCTGATGGTTCGGCCGATGCTCAGTTGGGTAAGTATATATCAGAGTTGAAAGTCTCTCCCTTTCCAAGCGGAATAACCTTTGCTCATGCACGGGCATTAGAAATAACCATAAAATTAGCTAAAGACGGTGAAACCTATGAAGCAACTCAGCTGATAAGCATGCGTGGCGGCAGGAAATGACTTATTTTGAAAATATGATGATTTAAAGAAATTAAAACATTGACAAACATTCAATTAATTTATAAAATGGGATATGTAATTAAATCCCTGAGGGATGGACTGTGAAAAATGATGGTTTTACTCTTTTTGAGGTAATTACTGTACTTTCTTTAATAGGGATAGTTTTAGCAATTTGTGTTCCTAAAATAAATGCGGACTTTGGATATATGGATAAAACGGCAGAGGAGCTTCTGTCAGATGTGAGGTTCATTCAAATGGAAAGCATGAAAAATCCGTCAAGCATATATAAACTGACTGTAAATTCTTTAGCAGGGAAATATTATTTGATGAATGGGCTAAATGTTGTCAAAACTGTAAATTTAAAGGAAAGATATGGTATTAGTTACACAGGAGAAGGACCTTTGTACTTTAATAACGAAGGGATACCTATTCATGCGGGTACTTTTACAATACTTGACGGTAAAACAAAAAAATCAAAAAGTGTTACCGTTGTTCCTACTACAGGAAGAACTGTTATATTGGAATAAGCAGCAGTCAGCTGGTTATAATATACATAAGGAGGAGACAATTAATGGTTACAGCAAGTGATTTTAAAAAAGGCATAACAATATCCTGGAATAATGGATTATGGCAAATAGTAGACTTTCAACACGTTAAACCGGGCAAAGGAGCAGCTTTTGTCAGAACTAAATTAAAAAATATAATAACAGGAGCTATAAGAGAAGAAACTTTTAACCCTACTGAAAAATTTCCACTGGCAAGAATAGAAACAAAAGAAATGCAATATTTATATAATGACGGTGAATTATATTACTTTATGGATCCTGAATCATTTGAACAAATTCCACTAAACTATGACCAGGTGGAAGATGCAATAATTTATATTAAAGAAAATGATTTCGCTCAAATGAGATTTTATGAAGGTCAGCCGTTTGAAGTGAATGCTCCAAACTTTGTTGAGTTGGAGGTTAAGGAAACAGAACCGGGTTTTAAAGGTGACACTGCAACAGGTGCCAATAAACCTGCTATTGTAGAAACAGGTGCTAAAATAAATGTGCCGCTTTTCGTCGAGATAGGCGATAAAATTAAGATTGACACCAGAACAGGTGAATATCTATCAAGAGTATAGGGAGGTAAATCATGGATTTTTTGTATGAAAAAATATCTTATTTAAGGGGGTTAGCCGATGGACTTGATATTAAGGCTGACTCAAAAGAGGGTAAGCTTTTTAACGCTTTGATGGAAGTTATTGAGGAAGTAGCTGACGGAATGAGCGACATATCTGAAGAGCAGGATGAAGTTAATGAATTCCTGGACTTGTTAGATGAAGATTTATCAATGGTTGAGGAAGAATTGTTCGGCGATATGGAAATCGATGAAGATTACGAAGACTACGGTTACGATGACGACGACGATGACTATGATTTCGATTTTAACGATGATGACGAATATGATGATGACGACGACATTATGTCCGTTGACAACACAGAATACGAAGACTAAAAATAAAAAAAGCATTTCTTAAAGAAATGCTTTTTTTAAGGCCATATTTCTTTTGGATTAACCCCGTGGATTTGAACCACTTCGAATAAATCGCTGTTAGCTATATCCTTGGGTGTAACTAACCATGAGCCGTCGCTGTCCACATCATAGCCGTACTGCATAAAGGGATACCATACCAGGTGCGAGCACTGAGTAGAGCTGATGTTTTCAGGCTTTGGATTCTTCTTGCTTGTAAGACCAACTGTCAAACCATAGGGAATATCAGCTAAGTTATTTTTTGCAAATGCGGCAACAGCGTCAAGGGTATCCTGTGATGTGTCCTTTAACTTCAACATTATAAATGAAGGGTACACTCTCCATTTGTTAATGTTTTGTAGCTGGGAGTTGCTTCCCAGCAATATGGCTTCCAGGGTTTCTTCCTTTTCTGCGTCAGTTATAATTGCCGCATGACCGTGCCGCCATCCAATCGAATGGGTGGCTTTGGTTATAAGAACGTAACCGTTCTCGTAAGGAGCAAGTTTAAATCCGTACATAGCCTTGCCATTGCTGTTGACTATTGACTCCTGACTTGTAATGATTCCGATTGACTTGCATAAGGTATTATTGTTTCTAAAAAAATCCTCCTGAAATTCAAGGATTTTGTCAATACCATCCTGTTCCTTCATTATTTCATCAATGGCTGTTTCACCAAGCCCTGTCTGATACAACAATTCTTTATAATCATTCTCGCTGAAATTTTTCTTGTTTAATATAGGTAAAATGTTTATTTTGTCATAGTCGGGATTAAAATATCCCTGTGGTTCTATGATTGCATTCATTACCTGTATGACAATGAAAATCAATACAAGTATCATTGCAAAAATCAATAATTTTTTATATTTAATATTCTTTATTTTCTCATATACCATAACGTCTGCCTTTATAATTTATTGAGTGAAGTATATCCGGTTTATTAATTAAGCAACAATTCTACATGCTTTTATACTAATTATATAATATAAAAAGGGAATTACAATGATAAATTATTTTAAATTTAGGTAAATTCAAGCTATTAATATTAAAATATTTATGATAATATATAATAAATATGTAGAAATCATGGAGGATTAATATGAACAAGTACAATAAAAGAGCTAATACAATGAAGAGGGTTATTTGTTTTGTGTTAGCCGGAGGCATGATATTGACAGCGGTTATGAGCATGATTATGTTTCTGATGTAAAGAGAAAGAAATAAGAATATGGAATACTTTGATTTTCTGGAAAGTATAAACGATGTAAAGCTGAACAGTCAACAAAAACAAGCAGCCTCCTGTGATAAGGGTAATGCCCTTGTACTCTCCACCGCAGGTTCCGGTAAAACAACAGTTACAATAGCAAGGGCAGGCAGGCTTTTATATGAAAAAAAGTGCGACAGAAAAATTCTCACCATAACATTTTCCAAAATGGCTGCTAACGATATGAAAGAAAGATTTCAATCCTTCTTTGGTGACATGTATAAATCAAAAACTGAGTTTTCAACTATTCATGCCTTTTCCTATAAAATTGTCAGAAATTTTTACAAAAGAAAAGGCATTAATTTTGATTTGCTTACAAATAATTATCAGGTGCTGGGAGAAATATTGAAATCATATTATTCACAGTCCTATTTCAATTATGTAAGCGATGAAGAAATTGAAAACCTTGCATCAGCCATAAGCTATGTTGATAATATGATGATAAATCCTCAGGAATACAAAGATTATGGCATTGAAATAAAAGGCTTTGACAAAATATATGAGCTATATAAATCATATAAGGTTCAAAACAGGCTGATAGACTTTGATGACATGCTCCTGTATGCATATAAGATAATATTAAATTCTAACCTTTACAGAGATTATGTAAAAAATACCTACCAGCATGTACAGATAGATGAAATGCAAGACACCTCCAGGATACAGCACGAAATTATCAAGCTCATTACCGACAGCAACCTTTTTATGGTTGGAGATGATGACCAGGCAATATATTCCTTCAGGGGAAGTTATCCGGATTTTATGCTCCAATTCAAGGATATTTATAGTGACGGAGAAATATTTTACTTGGATAACAATTACAGAAGTGATAAAAACATAGTGGAAGGTGCTAAAAATTTTATTGAACGAAACAGGAAAAGATACATAAAGGCCATCACTACCGATAATCCAAGAGAAAATGAGATTAATATCATAAGGGTTGACAGCAGGGCAGAACAGGCAAAATTAATTGTAGATCAGCTTAAAGGAATAAAAGACCACAGCACAGTAGGCATTTTGTTCAGATACAATATGTCAGCCCTGATTCCTGCCAATAAATTAAATGAAAATAATATAGGCTTTTATATTAAAGAAGATAAAACAAAATTTTTTAAAAGCCCGGTTTTATATGATATACTTGCATTTTTAACACTTGCGTTAAACCCTAAGGACAGAGAAGCATTTTCCAGAATATATTATAAAAGCTACACTTACTTCACAAAAAGCATGTGCCGCATTGTAATGGAAAGCTCAAGAGACGACCTGACGGTTTTCGATATATTAGATAACTATAAATATTTTGACAACTATGTTTATGATAAAATACATCAGTTCAGAATAGACATAAATTATATCAATAAACTAAAGCCGCAAGATGCAATAAGATTTATCAAGCTAAATCTGGAATATATGAATTATCTGGAGAGAATGCAGGATGAAGGGCGAAACAATTTAAGCAATTCACTTCACATATTAGAGATACTGGAGGAAATAGGCTCCTATTGCAGCAATACAAAAGAATTTGTAGAAAAAATACATAGTCTTAAGGATGTTATAAAAAAAGCATCCCAAAACAAGAATTCTAATATAACACTGGCGACTATTCACAGCGTCAAGGGGCTTGAATATGACTATGTATACATGATAGATAATATTGAAGGGGAATTTCCCTCGGATAAGAGAAATATGTCAGCAGACGATTATGAAAAGACAGTAGAAGAAGAGCGGAGAGTATTCTACGTAGGCATGACCAGAGCTAAGAAAAAATTAAATATAATAGTACCGGGTAAACCATCACTATTTATCAACGAACTAATTATGTCCAATAAAAAAAGACAAGCTCAAAAAAATAAAATTAATTGAAAAATTTGAATAAAAATTGTATAATGAAACAAATATGTAAATATTAGTCAGAGAGGGTACGAATGAAGCTCTATATAACCACCTTAGGAGAATTTGATATAAGATCAGACGGAAAGTCAATTATGCAGCAGTCCAGCCGTACATACAGACTGTATAGATTATTTGAGTATTTTTTAACATTCAGGAATAAAAAACTGCTTCCCGAAACAATTATTGATAATTTGCTGTCCGACAGCGATTCCGATGATCCCAAAAATATGCTTCGAACCCAGATTTTCAGGCTGAGAAAGATTATTAAGAGCTTTGTACCGGAAGACACGGACGAATCCAAGTACATGAAAATTAATTTTATCAATGGATACTATTACCTTGAAATCGGAGAAAACACCATAATTGATGTGGATGAATTTGAAAGAATTATAAAACAGGCAGATTCAAAGCTTGAACACGATATCGAAGATGCCGTGAATTTATATCAAGAAGCATTGAAGCTGTACAAAGGTTTATATCTTTCAGACAATTCATATGAAGTGTGGCTGGTTCCCACAAGAAATTATTATCAGCGCCTTTACTTGAAAACCTTGTACAAGCTTATTTATATATTAAAAGAAAACAATGAGAGTGAAAACATAATTACATTGTGTGAGGAAGCCCTTCTCATAGAGCCTTTTGAAGAAAATGTACACATAAATCTGATTGATGCAATGCTTGCACTGGGGCAGCAAAAAGGTGCGCTGAAACACTACGAAAATTCCTTGAATTTAATGGAAAAAGAGTTTGATTCAATACCTTCAAGACACTTTACAGATATGCTTGCTAAAATACAAAACTATTCGGCAAGAGACGTAAATGCAAATATTGCAAGCTTAGAGATGGATTTAGAAGAAAAAAATCTTTTAGGAGCAATGCAGTGTAATCTTGAATCCTTTAAAGTTCTGTTCAATCTGCAGAAAAGAAAATCATTGAGAACCGAAGAAAGAGATTATATTTGCATAATTAGTGTTAACTGGAATAATGAAAAAAATCCCAGAGGTATGTCGGAGCTTTTGAGAAATAACCTGAGAAAAGGCGATGTTTTTACATTTTGGAATCAAAACCAGATATTAGTCATGCTTCACAACATGAAAGAAGACGGAATTAATATAATAGAAAACAGAATATATGATAATCTGAAAAACTATACAAAATTAAATGACAGTGAAATAAACATGGCTTTTCAGCCCTTAGTGTCCGAAAAGTACTTTCTGTAGCTGTTTGAAAGATGTAAGAGTATTCACAGCCCAATCTACTTCTCTGGGCTAAAACGAAGGTACTACAGATTTTGCTGTGTATTTTTGCGGAAATCCTAATTAGACTATGTGTTTTGTGATTGAAATGTAATTAATATTAAATTAAAATGTATATTCAAAGAAATATAAATGTAATTCATATAATATACAATAAATAAAAAAACCATCTGGAAGTTATCGGCATAAAGTAAGGAGTATAGAAATGGAATATCCTGCAACAGATTTTTACCTTAAATTTAAAACAATTTACAATAACGAAGGCTATTTCTCAGACTTTGTACTGGTATATGTCAGTGAAATGTTCAATGAAATTGCTAAAATTCAATCTGAACAGCTTTTGGGTAAAAGTTTTTCGGAGATTGTAGTTGATAATGCCGATAAGCTTTACTTCAAAGAGATATATTTAACCATGATACCTAACAAAAAATTTAAGTTTGACACATATATTGAAGAGCTTGGACGCTGGTACTTAATTAACATATTTACTGACAAGGGCAATGAACAGGATTATGTTATTGTATACTATGCGGATATAACAGGTATTAAAAACAACATACAGCAGGAAACAGCATCTGATAATATTAGAAGAGAAATCATCAGCCTGACAGATAAAACCAGACATTGTAACAAGGATAATTTAATCAGCTATGATGATAAAAGATATTCCGTAGAAAAACTTTTGGAATTAGATGTGGAAGTGCCTTCCGATTGCAAAACGGAAAATTTTGATGCCATATTAAAAAAAACTAAATAGATACACTTATATAGGCAAACCTGCCGAAAGGCAGGGACGCAAAGCTACGAAGTCTAAAGTAAAAACTATGACGGTTCGGCTGCAAAATAATTCAAATTATTTTTGCAGCTTTTTTAGTTTAACCGTTAAATATCCATCAATACAGTTAGAACTCAACTTCCTTAGGGAGCAGTTGTTTCTATATAAACAAAAATTGAAAATTAATAACTTATAGAAAGGGGGTGACATATTAGTGGTTATTAATAGCCCAATTAATAGAAATAAGGAAACAAAAATATTGAAGAAAGGAGGAAAAACCATGCAAAAAACTAATGTATTTAAAAAAGTATTATGCCTTGTAATAGCCATGATGATGATTATGCCAAGCGTGCCTGCGTACACCTTTGCAGAAGAATTGTCCAAGTCAGAGAAAAATATGAATTTTGAATCCGAACCTGAAGCAGAAATTGAAGAACCTGCACCGTCAGAGGTGTCAGAACCATCAAAACCGAAGGCAGAGGAGCCAAAAGACGATGAATTAAGACCTGAGGATTCCGAAGAAGATACCGAAATTGTCGAATCTGAACCAGAACCTGCACAAGAGCCGTCAGATGTTGAAAAAATTGGAAAGAATGAACCGGAAACACCTGTATCTGAAGAACCGGGTCAGCCGGAACAACCAATTATGATTTCCTATACTATCAACTATTTGATAGAAGCTACAAACGAACCGGTGCCTGATTTAACACCAATTACAGGAGAAGGAAAAGCAGGAGACATAATAGAAATATCGCATCCGGAAGCAGAAGGCTGCAAGGTGCTGGAAAACCAGCCCACAACCATTGAGCTTACAGAAGAAACAAGGGATATTGTAATCTACTATGAACAAATCCCGGCTGAAATAAATATCTTAGCCTATGAAATCAGCTACCTGATTGAAGGAACAGATGAACCTGTGCCTGCACTGCAGCCGATTACAGGGGAAGGAAAACCGGGAGATATAATAGAAATACCACATCCCGAGGCAGAAGGCTACAAGGTACTGGATAACCAGCCGGAATCTTTCACATTGGCAGAAGACGCAGAAAATGCGGCATTTGTTTACTATGCTCCAATTGTTAAAGCAGGTACTCTGACAGTCAATCACATAATTCTGACAAGTGAAGGTCAGGAGAATGTAGAAACAGAATTGTTAGAAAATTTAAATCCGGGAGCTGTTATGTCCGGAGAAGAGCTTGCAAAAGAAGAAATTCTGGCAGAGGGTTTCGAGTTTTCTTACAGCGACCCTGAAGAAATTGAAATAAATCAGGATGTTGAAATTAACATATACTACCAGGAAGGTATGGGTGAAAACACCGACAACCTAAGCGAACCGGAATACCTGGAAGCACCTGAAATATTCTTTCCTGTGAGCTTAAGGACAATGAGCTATAAAAGCGGTAATAATATAGAATGGCCCAACCCCGGAGCACTTGCCATTAACAAGATTGCAGAAACTATTCCGGGTGTAAGTAACAGGTGGAAGGTTACTTTGACATTAAATGGTAAAAACCTTACAACTACATCCGACATAGTTCTGGTAATTGATACCTCAGGCAGTATGAAAGGCGACAAGCTAACACAAGCAAAAAATGCTGCAGCACAATTCGTAAATACACTGTTGGCTGATGGAAACACCACAAATAGAATAGCTATTGTTTCATTTGCAGGTGGTGTGACTGTAAAATCCAATTTCAGAGGAGCCAGCGAGAAACATTTGCTGATAAGTGCTATTAACAGCTTAGGTGCTGATGGCGGGACCTTTACTCAGGCAGGTATACGACAGGCAAGAGCATTGTTGAGTTCAAGCACTGCAGGTTCCAAAAACATAGTGCTATTGAGTGATGGTGATCCTACGTACAGCTATGCTTTATATAATCCAGACAATTTCTTAATTGGTTATCCAGGTCATGCAGGTCAAACCGGAACTCATGCTAAAGAATCAGATTACAATTACGGTAAAACTGTTGGAAATGGAAGTGATTTAAGATATAGATACCACCATACTTTTGGTGATATCCTTGGTTTATTTGATAGATATTATAACAATGGCAACAGTGCAATTGCTGAATCAGGATATGCCAAAACTAACAGCACAGTATATACAATTGCACTAAATGCAGGAACTTCCGGCAATCAAATACTTAGTGACATAGCAAGTGAGGGAAAGTCCTTTACCGCAAGCCCCGGAGATTTAACAAACATATTCGGGACAATAGCCGGTGATATAGCCTATGCTGCTGAAAATTCGGTAATAACCGACCGTATCGGAGAAAAATTTACTGTCCATGGAATCAATGCAACTAACTATACAGAAAAAATTCATGTAAGTGCAGGCAGCATCGAATGGGATAATGCCGATGAAGTTATTACCTGGAGATTAGGTAAAATATCAGAAGGAACTACTGCTACAATGTGGTACGAAGTGGAAATAGACGGCGAAGGTGTGGAAACCGGAAAGACATATCCAACTAACGGACCTACAACTGTAGATTATACAGACGCCAACGGGGATCCTAATGCTCAAAAGACGTTTCCCGTGCCGGTAGCAGGTATTGGTGCAGGAAGTATTGTGGTTCACCATTACAGAGTAAACAGTGAAGGTCAGCCAATCAATTCAGAAGGAGTATCGGTTGACAGGGATAATGCTGAATTACAAAGCTATCCTTATAATGATAATACAGACGGAACAAATCTTAAGCTGAATAAACTTTACACTGTAAATGGTGCATCACCCATAACTTTTGAAGGTAAGAATTACATTTATAATTCTAAAGGGGAAGATGGGGATTCAAATCCAGCACATGTTACATTGACAACCGAAAATCCAACGGTACACGTTTGGTTTGCGTATACGGAAGTTACAGAAGGTCCACAAATCGAAGTAACAGGCTACGACGGAGTATACGACGGAGCATCTCACAGCATAGAAGTAAAAAACATAGTAGCTGAAGATACAGTATACTATTCTACAGACGGCGGAAAAAAATGGAGTGAAGACAACCCAACATACACCAATGTGGGAACATATCCGGTAGATGTTAAGGTAACAAATCTGAACTATGAAGATAGGCTCGGAAGAGGAACTGTAACAATAATTCCAAAGGCATTAGAAGTAGCCGGAAACACCAATACTGTAACCTATACCGGTTCAGAGCAAATTGTAGAAGGATTCAGTCATGGAGATTTGGTAAATGAAACAGGTACTGTAGTTCTTAAAGAAGGTTTCAAAGCAGAGGCAAAAGGAACAAATGTAGGAACATATCAAATGGGACTCGAAGCATCAAACTTTGCAGTAATGGATGGCGAAGAAGATGTAACAGAGAACTATACGATAACAGTAACTGACGGCTGGCTGAAGATAGAACCTGCAGAGCTGACATTAACAGTAGCCGGAAACACTAATACTGTAACCTATACCGGTTCAGAGCAAATTGTAGAAGGATTCAGTCATGGAGATTTGGTAAATGAAACAAGTACTGTAGTTCTTAAAGAAGGTTCCAAGGCAGAAGCAAAAGGAACAAAAGTAGGAACATATCAAATGGGACTCGAAGAGTCAGACTTCGCAGTAATGGATGGCGAAGAAGATGTAACAGAGAACTATACGATAACAGTAACTGACGGCTGGCTGAAGATAGAACCTGCAGAGCTTACATTAACAGTAACAGGTGGAGAATGGATATATGATGGAGAAGCTCATACAGTTACTTTCGAAGCAATAGGAATAGCAGAAGACGCATTCACATATGAGTTCAGTACGGATGGTAAAAACTGGTCAAATACACAGCTAAGCGTACTTCATGTATCAGACGGAGAAGTAGAAGTATATGTAAAGGCAAGCAACCGGAACTATATACCGGTGATAAAATCTGCAACTATAAAAATAATTCCGAAGGCATTAACAGTAACAGCAAAAAGTGATACAAAAGTATACACCGGTTCAGAGCAGACAGTAACA
>DHUT01000089.1:0-33235 GCA_002409285.1 Firmicutes bacterium UBA5227
AATAACTAACTGTCAAACTCCCGGCATAATTTTAACCAAGCCGATTGTAATTTATATAAATAAATTGTATAATGATAGTAAAATACGTAATATGGGAGGTTATATGGACAAATTAAATAACGATATTATGCACGACAACTACAGTCAGGCCGTTAAGGACTGCACCGAAAGTAAGGACAAAAAGTTTATACCTGCCATTGAATCTGTGCTTAAGAAAAAGCCGATTCAAATGCCTAAGGAAATGTATGAAGCAAGCGGTATTAACATATTTGGGAAAAGAATTAAATCACTTATATTTACCACCGACCTTGCAATAATTAAAAATCATAATGCCGACGGAGTAATAGCAGTATATCCATTTACTCCTCAAATCGCTATAAACCAGGCTATAATAGAGGTTTCTTCTGCTCCTGTGTTCGTAGGGGTAGGCGGAGGCATCACTACGGGGCAGCGTTCAATAGACATTGCAATAAACGCTGAATTAACCGGAGCCTACGGAGTGGTAATGAATGCTCCGACCCCAAATGAACTGATATTCAAAATGAAGGAAAGACTTGATATACCCATAATAATTACAATTGTTTCGGAAAAAGAAGATTTTGAATCAAGAATAGAGGCAGGAGCATCAATATTTAACGTTTCCGGCGGAGCCAAGACAACAAGCATAGTCAGGAAGATACGTGAAAAACACCCGTACTTTCCCATAATAGCAACCGGAGGACCAAATCCGGAAAATATTAAAAATACTATTCAGGCAGGTGCTAATACAATAACATTTACACCGCCCACAACCGGTGAACTGTTCTCGGAAATAATGGACAACTACAGGGATAAGATGTTTTAAAATCGAATTTTAAAAAATAAAAGTATAAACCGCGAAATATCAAAGGTTTATACTTTTATTTAAAAGTAACATGAACTTCATATTATTTTGTTGTTATTTTGACTGTACGCGTCTCTGCATTCCAGTCAGCTTTCGCATTGAAGCTTTCTGCTATGAACCTCAGTGGCACTATTGTTCTGGAATTTTTAATTTTAGCCGGAACATCCAGCTTAACCGGTTCATTGTTTATATATCCTGTATTGTCGTCTATTTTCAGAGAAACGGTGATTTCGCCTTTCTTCCCGGAAACAGTTTTATTTGCCTCATCCCAGGTGATTTCCGCCCCAAGAGCTTCAAATACCGCCCTCATGGGAACCAGTGTCCTTGAATCTTCAATTACCGGATCGGTATCTGTAAAGTCAATAAGCGTTCCGTTCATGAATACACGAACTAATTTTCCGGCAGTGTATGCTTCGATATTTTCAGGCTTTTTAACAAGACCTACTGCTGTTTTGTCATTGCTGTGAGCAATCAGCAGTGCATAGCCCTGATTAAACTGACTCAGATTTTCTATATGCAGAGATGATGGTATAACCTCTGCCCCGTACTTATTAAGCATTACTACATATTCATTTCGTGAAGGACCATAGGATGACAAAGCTCTCATCAGTCCGTCACTCACGTAATCTCCTGAATAATGGCCGTACTGCCACAGAGGAGTCAGCCTTTCGCCCTTCCCGTTGATTAAAAAACTTGAGCCATATCCGTTAAGATAGTTTTGATTTTCAGAAACAACAAAAGCCGTATCTCCTATGAACGGATCCGCATCAAGGTATATTGCCGGTATTGCAAAATTCCCATCCCTGTTAATATATCCATATTTTCCAGAGCTGTCACGCACAACTGCCATACCACCGTGGAAGCTGTTGTCTCTATATTTATTGTCTTCGGGCATAAACTTATAATCGATAACTATGTTTCCGATCCCGTCAATATAGCCTGCTTTTCCTCCCTTTACAACATATGCAAGTCCTTCGGAAAATGGTTTTGCCTCTTCATACGACATCGGAATAACAATTTTATTTTCTTTGTCTATATATCCCCAGAGTTCAGTATCCGTACTTTGAACCGGAGCCATGCCCCCGGAAAATTGCCCTGCATTCTTATAGACCATGGGGATTACTATTTCGGATGATTTATCAATATATCCTTTATTCTCCTCATATCCTCCTATTACAGCAAGACCCTCGCTGAATTTATCTCCCAGACCGCTTAGCTTTCCCAAGGGTATTATTTCATTTCCTTCTCTGTCTATAAAACCTTCCTCCTGATCCGGCGGCGCTAACAGCCTTCCGGTATAATTAGGATCTCTGGGCAGATATTTGTATACCTTTGCCGCTCCGTCGGAAAATCCGCTAATTCCGTTATAATTTCCAAAGGTTAGTATTTTCCCGGAAGTATCAAAGCACAGAATCCCGTCAGACATATTGAGCGTAAAAATACCTTCGTTAAAATTTTCCATTGCAGAATAGGATTGTATATGATTATCCTTCAAATCCAACCACATAATATCCAGCCCCGGAAAGCTAAACCCCATTCCTGCCTCTTCCTGGTTCTCCGCAACAAGTGACTGCCCTTTCACAAATTCACTGCCATAGACCTCATAAATATTTACAGGCACAGCAGACATAAATAACGTCAGAATAAAAACTGTTAAAATACTTTTCCCTTTCAATTTTGCGCCTTCTCTTTGTTATATTTTCCCAATACTTCCCTTCTTGCTTATGATTTTCAAAAAAGCATTCATTATCTGAATGCTTTTTTTGTTGTCTTTTAATCTATTCCTTTTAATGAGTCTCTGTTTTGTTCTATTATGCCAATGACTTCTTTTATTTTTTCCTCAAGGCTTGATAATATTTCATCGCTATAGGTGTAGGCACCCATTTTCATATCGTTTGCTTTTCTTTCAGCATCTTCAATCAATTGTTTTGCATATTGTTGTGCTTCTCTTGTTATTTCGCTTTCTTCAACAAGGTATTTCTGCTGTTCTTTTACTTTTTCTATTAGTTCATCTGCTTCTGACTGGGCTTCGTTCAATATTCTTTGACGTTCCTTTGCAACCCAGGAAGCTCTGTTTATTTCATCAGGCATCTTTAATCTAATTTCATTTATCACCTCCAAAACTTCTTCCTTATCTATCATAACTTTATTTGATAAAGGCAACTTTGAAGCTTCTTCAATGATATCCTCGATTTTTTCCAACAGATTTAAAATATCCATATTAATTCCTCCCAAGTTTTTTATGAATTTCCTGTGCTGCATACTCAGGTACTAAATCTTCAAAAGCTCCTCCATGTTCCGCAACATCCTTGACCATACTGGAACTTAAAAAAGAATATTCCGCTGATGCAACTAAGAAGATTGTTTCCAAATCTTTATTTAAATGTTTATTTATACTTGATATGGCAAGTTCATATTCATAGTCTGAAACTGCCCTAAGTCCTCTTACTATTAAGTTAATATTATTCCTTTCACAATAATCTACTACCAGACCTTCCGTGTAATCCACACTGACATTATTAAGATGTTCGGTTGCTTGTCTCACCATTTCGCACCTTTCTTCAATGTCAAACCAGTATTTCTTATCAATATTATTAAACACCGTAACTACTATTTCATCAAAATTTCTTGATATTCTGTTTATAATGTCCATATGACCCACCGTAATCGGGTCAAAACTTCCTGTGTATAGAACTTTCATCAATCCACTCCATATGTCATAATACTTATTTTTGTTCTTCCATAAATTTTCTCTTTATATTTTACCATGTGTGTGTGTATATTTTCAATTACTTTTTCAGATTTATCTGTTTCAATTATAAGCATTCCTTCCTGTACAAGCAAGTTATTTTCAAAAATTTTTTCTGCAATATTTATTCCGCAGTTCAAATCGTAAGGAGGATCAGCAAAAATATAATTAAATTTTCTTCCTTCTTTTGACAGGTTGGCAATAGCTTTTTCATAATCATTTATTAATATTTTTGCCCTATCGTTGAATTTGCACAATTCAAGGTTTTTTTTCACATAGCTGAGACTTTTATGAGATGTATCGACAAAGTAACACTCTCCTGCACCTCTTGCAAGAAATTCTATTCCAACACCGCCGGAACCTGAAAATAAATCCAATACAATTGAATCTTCGTCAATATAACCCAACATGTTAAATATTGCTTCCTTAATTTTGTCGCTGGTGGGTCTCACTGCCATACCTTCCGGTGCATACAGCTTCATACCCTTGTTAGTTCCGGATATTATTCTCATGACTACCTCTTAATTAAATACTATTGTTTCATCCTTAAATAAATTTAGTATTGCATTTTTCAAATTTCTATAATCGCTCCCCGTGAGCCGTGGATTTTCTTCAATTATTTTTCTTGATATATTCTGAACGTTTTGGACAACTTCCACATCACTTACAATATTTTGCCACATATACTCGTTATACCCAAACAATCCATGCTGTTGGATGCCGAAAAAGTTTCCCGGTCCCCTGATTTTTAAATCTTCTTCCGCTATTACAAAACCATTATCGGTATTTTTTAATATATTCATCCTGTCAGCAGATTTTTTTGACCTGCTCTCATTTACAAGTATACAATATGACTTATATTTGCCACGACCAACTCTTCCTCTAAGCTGATGAAGCTGAGCCAAACCGAATCTTTCGGCATTTAAAACCATCATAATTGAAGCATTTGGCACATTAACTCCTACCTCGATAACAGTAGTGGATACTAATACATTTATTTTTCCCTCATAAAATTTATTTATGATTTCTTCTTTTTCCCCACTGTTCATTTTACCATGCAAAAGTCCAATGTCATAGCCGGAAAAATTGGTTTTCTTAAGTTCTTCAAATATCTTTATAGCAGAATCAAGCTCCAGGCTTTCGGATTCTTCAATTAGAGGAGCAACTATGTAAGCCTGTCTTCCTGCATCTACCTGCCTTTTAATAAACTTATAAGCTTTTTCTTTATCCCTGCCTTTGATTATATCTGTGGTTATTTTTTGCCTTCCCGGAGGCTGTTCATCAATTATGGAGATATCCAAATCCCCATAAATCATTAATGCCAATGTCCTGGGTATTGGTGTTGCTGTCATGACAAGTATATCAGTATTTTTTCCCTTACCGGAAAGTCTTCCTCTTTGCCTTACACCAAACCGATGCTGTTCATCGGTTACAACCAGCCCGATATTCTTAAATTCAACTGTGTCTTCTATCAAGGCATGTGTTCCAACTATTATGTCTATTTCACCATTTTTAAGTTTTTCCAATATTTCTTTTTTATCTCTTGCCCTGATGGATCCGGATAAAAATGCAACGCTTACGGGAATATCTGCCATAGTTAGGTATTCCTTAATAGTTTCATAATGCTGCATGGCTAAAATTTCTGTCGGAGCCATCATAGAAGCCTGATATCCTGAATTAACTGCAGTTAGAAGGGCATATATTGCCACAATAGTTTTCCCTGAACCCACATCTCCCTGCACCAATCGATTCATAGGTTTAGATAAAGTCATATCTTTTTTTATTTCATCTATAACCTTAATCTGAGCATTAGTAAGTTTGTATGGTATGGAACCCAAAAGCTTGTCCGACAAAAAAGTATCCTTTATTTCATTACCTGTGGAGCCATTCCTTAAGCTGATTTTTAAAGACATTAGTCCTAACTGCATTATTAACAGCTTTTCATAGGCGACAGTTTTTTTCGCCATAGAATACTTCCTGCCATTCTCAGGAAAATGCAGGTTTTTAATTGCATTTTTTTTAGACATAAGCTCATATTCAGAACGTATTTCATCAGGAAGCACATTTTCTATTTTTTCATAGTATGTTTCCAGAGCGGTTTTCATTAGTTTAGTAAGCTCATTGTTTGAAATACCGAAGGTAAGACCGTAAACCGGAGTTATTTTATTAGCCTTCCAGTCATCTTGGCAAAACTCAATTTCCGGATTTGTCATTTCAAACTTACCGTATGCGGATTTTACAATTCCGAACACATAGTATGTTTCTCCTTCAATGAGTTTTTCCATCAGGAAGTCCTGATTAAAAAAGGTGAGGGTTATAAATCCGGTGTCATCCTTGCCTATGGCTTTAATAATGGACATATTTTTTTTGATTCTTGTTTTTTTAGGTTCTTCAAACAATTTTACCTTCAGCAGACATTTTAAGCTGTCGCCGAGTTCATTAATTTTTTTCACAGTTCTTCTGTCTTCATATTTAACCGGAAAATAATTTATCAGATCTTCTATAGAAAATATATTCAATTTATTCAGTTTAGCTGCTCTTGCAGGTCCGACTCCCTTCAAATACTGAATATCCATATCAAGCATTTCCCTAACCGCCCTCATGTTTTTTAACTGATAATTAAAGCGGAACGACACAGGCCGTTCCAACATTAAAAATCGTTCAGCAATTGTTTTACTCTACCGAAATTATATAATAATAAAGCGGCTGTCCGCCGTAGATTATTTCCACATCACACTCTTCAGCTATTTCTTCTATCTTTTGTTTTAAGCCCTCAGCCTTGTTTTTATCCACATTGTCTCCATAAAACAATGTAATAAGGAAGCTGTCTTCATCAACCATTTTTTTAATAAGCTCCAGAGTCTGTTCTTCGGGATTATTGCCATGTGCCACTATATTGCCTTCACTCAGGGCTATTATTTCGTCTTTTTTGATTTCCATATCATCAAATACGGTATCTCTTACCGCATAGGTAACCTGACCGGTTTTTACATCTTTAACAGCATCTGTCATTGACTTAATGTTTTCTTCGGGACTGCTTTCTTCCTTAAATGCCAGCATGGCCGTGATTCCTTGAGGTATGCTCTTGCTTGGAACTACATAAAGGTTCTTATCCGACATTTCTTTAGCCTGAGTTGCTGCAAGAATAATATTTCCGTTGTTTGGAAGTATAATGATATGGTCAGCATTGATATTCTTTGTTGCATCCAGTATATCTTCAGTACTTGGGTTCATAGTCTGTCCCCCGGATAAAAACGCATCAACATTTAAATCAGTAAACACTTTTTTAATTCCATCTCCGGTTCCAATTGAAACAAAACCATACTTCTTTTTCTCATGACTTTTTGAATTTTTCTTTCTTTCTCTGAACTGTTCCTTCATATTGTCAATTTTTATTTTATAAAGTTCTCCGTATTTAACAGCAATTGCCAATATTTGTCCCGGATTATTTGTATGAATGTGCGTTTTTATTAATTTTTCATCACCTACACAAACAATGGAATCACCTTTATCATAGATTTTACTTAAAAATTCTTCGGCACTTTTTACAGGATTTTTAATAAAAAATTCTGTACAGTAAGTAAATATTATCTCATCCTCACTTGAAAAGCCCATAACTTCTTTTTCTGTTTCAATAACATTGTGTTCAATCTTTTCCTGTTTTATTTCAACACCCTTTAATGCTGCCAAAGCACCTTCAAAAAGGAATACAAGACCCTTCCCTCCGGAATCTACAACATCAGCCTGCTTTAGAACCTTAAGCATTTCAGGAGTTCTGTCCAGTGTGCTTTTAGCCTGTTCTAACAGACTTTCAAGGAACAAGACTACATCCTCATATTCTTCATAGGTCGACATTGCTTTTTCAGCGGTCTCTCTGGCAACTGTAAGAATTGTTCCCTCCACAGGCTTCATAACTGCCTTGTATGCCGTATCGGAAGCACATTTGAATGATTCGGCGATTATTTTACAATCAATTTTTATGGATCCATCAAGTCCTTTTGCCATCCCTCTGAACAACTGTGATAATATTACACCTGAGTTACCTCTTGCTCCCATCAGCGAACCATTTGCGGCTGCTTCAGCAAGATGGGCAACTGTACTTTCGTTAAGGCTGCTTATTTCTTTCATTGCGGACTGCACGGTAAGATTCATGTTTGTGCCCGTATCTCCGTCAGGAACAGGAAATACATTCAGGGAATCCACTATTGACTTGTTATTTTCCAAATTTGCAGCAGCGCCCAAAAGCATTTTCTTAAATGCAACATTATCAATATATTTAACTACCATTTTTTCCTCCTCTTATTTTTGTACTCTGACACCTTGTACAAAAATATTTACATTATCTACACAAACTCCTGAAAAAGTTTCAACGCTGTACTTAATTCTTGAAATTATGTTATCTGCAACAGCTGATATCTTAACTCCATACTGCAATACTATATATAAATCTATGTTTATTTTGTCATCTATCGTAGTTACTTTTATACCCTTTGTTAGCTGTTCCATTTTCAGAAGCTCAAATATTCCCTGAGTTGCATTCCTGGAAGCCATTCCCACAACGCCGTAACATTCCATTGCTGCTAATCCCGCCAATGTTGCAAGTGCCTGGTCATCTATGGTTATACCACCATTTTCATTTAACATATTAACTGACATACATTACCTCCCATATTTTAATTTCTTAAATTTTATTTAATGAGTTTATATATTATAACCTTTTTGTCTTAATTTTACAAATAAAATTCCAGGACGTTCTTTCGCCATTTTTTTTATTATACTAATTTAAATTTAATATTGCAATATTTATATTTTAATGGTAGAATTAAAAAGTTAAATTGTTAAGCAGAATATCTCTGTTTACATGGAAAATAAAAACGGAATGTTTTAAATAAATGGGAGGTGTAAGTATGGCTAAATTTTGTGAAGTATGTGGAAAAGGAACTATATCAGGCAACAGCATAACACATTCTGACAGAAAAATAAGAAGAACATGGAAGCCAAACGTAAGAAGAATTAATGTTTTGGAAAATGGAGTTTCTACAAAAAAATTTGTTTGTACAAGATGTATGAGATCCGGAAAAGTACAACGTGCTATATAAGGCAATAAATAGTGGCTGTTAAGCCATTATTTTTTTACGGCAAAAAATACTGACCACCCTGTAAGTCAGTTTATTTAGCCCCCGTTTTTCAGGGTATTTTACAACAGCCTGAACAGCGTACTACCTAATACCACAAGAAGTATTCCCAAAACAAACAGCCAGATTTTAAGAGGTAAAATCTGCACTATAATAATAGCCCCTATAACAGCAAGCATGATTCCAACAACTTCGGTAAACTTTATCTTAGGAGTGCTGGGACCACATTTCTTTTTATGTTTAAAATGATTCATAATAACCCCCCGAAACGATTTGAATATAGCTGAACAATTGCAATTTCTATTGTCAAATTTTAAAAATATATTCCACAGTACATTTATATTCAGCTATTACAAAAAAGATACAATGAATTTAAAATTCGTTGTATCTACGTTATGCCCTAACCCCATTTTTCAGAGCCTTTCTAAAACTCTGCGTTCTTGGGGGTTCTTGGGAATGGTATGACGTCTCTTATGTTGCCCATACCTGTCAGGTACATAATAAGTCTTTCAAATCCAAGACCATACCCTGCATGCTCAACTCCTCCGTACTTTCTCAGCTCCAGATACCACCACATATCTTCCTTGCCGACGCCCATTTCATCCATACGTTTTTCTAACAGTTCAAGCCTTTCCTCTCTTTGGCTTCCTCCTATCAGTTCGCCTATTCCCGGAACAAGAAGATCCATTGCGGCTACTGTCTTGTTGTCATCATTCATTCGCATGTAGAACGCCTTTATATCCTTTGGATAATTAATAACAAACACAGGTTTGCCAAATATTTTTTCCGAAAGATACCTTTCGTGCTCTGTCTGTATATCAGTTCCCCATTCAACAGGGTAATCAAAATTGTCGTTGTTTTTCTTAAGTATTTCAATGGCATCAGTATAATCAATTCTCCCGAATTCGGAATTTATCACATTGTTTAATTTATCAATCAGCCCTTTTTCTACAAATGAATTGAAGAATTCTATTTCTTCCTTAGCATTTTCCATAACATAGCTGCAAATATACTTAACCATATCCTCAGCCAACTGCATATCATCATTTAAATCCGCAAATGCTATTTCAGGTTCAATCATCCAGAATTCCGCAGCATGTCTTGAAGTATTTGAATTTTCCGCCCTGAATGTGGGACCGAAAGTATACACATTTTTAAATGCAAGTGCAAAAATCTCCGCCTCTAACTGACCGCTTACAGTAAGGTTAGCTGACTTTCCGAAAAAATCTTTAGTGTAATCAGTCTTGCCATCAACCTTTTCAATATTGTCCAGGTCAAGGGCTGTTACTCTGAACATTTCTCCGGCACCTTCAGCATCACTGGCTGTTATAATGGGAGGATGAACATATACAAATCCTCTTTCATTAAAAAACTTATGTATCGCAAATGCAGCCAGAGATCTTACTCTAAACACTGCTGAAAAGGTATTTGTTCTCGGTCTTAAATGAGCTATTGTCCTTAAATACTCCAAAGAATGTCTTTTTTTCTGCAGCGGATAGCTTGAATCTGATTCTGCTTCCATCACTATCTTTTCTGCCTTGATTTCAAAAGGCTGTTTTGATTCAGGAGTAAGAATCAGCCTTCCATTAACAGTAATTGCACTGCCTGTGGAGTATCTTTTAACTTCCTCAAAGTTGTCTAAATTGCTTTCAAATACTATCTGAACATTTTTCATAAATGTTCCGTCATTTAATTCAATGAATCCAAAGTTTTTGGAATCTCTGATTGTTCTTATCCAGCCTTCTACAATCACTTCTTTTTCCGCATAGCTTTCAGGAGATAAAAACATATCTCTCATATCTGTTGCTTTCATATATCCTCCTAATTTATCCTAATGTCATTTTAATCATTTGAAATAAAGACTAAGGCAGTTCCTCTTTTAAGTATAATTCTACCGGTCTTTTGTATTATTTCATTGCTTATCAAAAATGTGGTTCCTCGTTCTACAATTACATCCGTAAGAGGATATTTGAAACCCTTTAAAGTAAGACCTTCAATTTTTTCTGTAACAGGAACCAATGATACAAAACAATCTTTTTTATATTCAATTTCCATATCTGTGTTATCTGAAATAATTTTAATATAATTATTATTGTCAATAATTACTATATCAATTCCCAGGCGGTGGTATTTTTCAAGAAGCTGTATGTTAGCCATTGTATGATCAAGCCTTGTGCCTGTTGCACCTGTCATTACAATATTTTTGGCTCCTCTTTGCAAGGCATTTTCTACAGCAAGCTCCATATCGGTATAATCCTTTTCGGAAGGAAAAGTAACCGTTTCTATATTTAACTGCCTGTAATTTTTCAAAACCGACAAATCGACAGAATCAAAATCCCCTAAAATCAGATCCGGTTTTAATCCCAGCTTTTCTGCCTTTTCGAGTCCGCCGTCAGCACATATTACATAATCGGCTTTTATACCCTCAAGACGTGACTTATCAACATCTCCGCCACTACCTATTATCAGCGCATTCATTTACTTCTCCATAATTTTCCTGAACTTCTTTGTTTCAGCCTCAACATCCTTTGCCCTGTATATTGCAGAGCCTGCAACAATTACATTGGCACCCCAGTCCAGAACCTCCTGCAGATTGTTCAGTGTCACTCCACCGTCTATTTCAACATCAATATTTAAATTATAATCCTTAATCATCTGATTTAATTCTTCAAATTTATATTTAACGTTATTAATCAGACTCTGCCCTCCAAATCCGGGATTTACACTCATTATCAGAACCATGTCCACATCTCTTATTATATCTTTCAAAAACGATATGGGAGTTGATGGGTTAACAGAAACTCCCGCCTTTAAACCAAAGGACTTTATTTTCTGTATTGTTCTGTGCAGATGAACGCATGCCTCCTGATGAACTGTAATAATATCTGCACCTGCATTATAGAAATCCTCTATGAAGTCATCAGGATTTTCAATCATTAAATGTACGTCAAATGTAAGTTCGGTTATTTTTCTCAAGGATTTTACAACATCAGGACCAATCGTAATATTCGGGACAAAATGTCCGTCCATTACATCTATATGTATATAATCTGCTCCTCCGTTTTCCACAAGTCTGATACATTCCCCAAGCCCGGAAAAATCGGCTGACAGTATAGAAGGTGCTAATTTATTCATACTTCCTCCGTTTAATATAGTTTTTCTTTTTTTATATCCTCCAGCAATCTGACATAGTTGTCATACCTTGCCTGACTTATCTGACCCCTGCTTACGGCATCTTTTACTACACAATCCGGTTCCTTATAGTGAAGACAGTCGTCAAACCTGCATCCATCATCAAATTTTTTAATTTCAGGATAGTATTCCCTAAGTTCAGATTCACCTATCCCTTCAAGCTGAAAGGAGCTGAACCCAGGTGTATCAACAACATAACCGCCAAAGTCAAGCTTATATATTTCCGCATGCCTTGTTGTGTGTTTGCCTCTTTTTAATTTGTCACTTATTTCACCTGTTTTTAATTGAAAATCGGGCTGCATTGCATTCATGACAGATGATTTTCCAACGCCGGAGGGTCCCGAAAAAGCACTTAGTTTATCCTTCAATATATTTTTAAGTTCATTGAGAGAATTATCATCATATATACTTGTAAATATAACCCTGTAACCCGTGTTAATAAAAATTCTCTCATATTCCTGTTTTAGCTTATCATCAGCCAAATCATATTTATTAAAGCAGATAACAGGCTTTAATCTGTTGATTTCTGATGCAATAAGAAGTTTATCAAGCAGCAGAAAACTTGGTTCAGGATTAGTTACGGCAAAGAATATTATCAGCTGCTGTACATTTGCAATAGGAGGTCTTATCATTTCATTGGTTCTTTCGGCTATTTCTTCAATGTAACCTTCATGCTCATCTTCCTCCGTCAGTCTTACTAATACCCTGTCACCAACAAGAGGTTTTATGTTCTTTAACCTGAATAACCCTCTTGCTCTACACTCAACCACATCATTTCCTGTATCAACATAATAATTTCCTCCAACTCCGCGTATAATGATTCCTTCAATCATAAAAGCTCCTACTAAAACTTTATTTCTGTCTTGTCATAAAGTTCATTGTCTATATAAATTTCATATGTCTGAGTTCCTGTGCCTTCAACATTTATTATAATACTTTGCTCCGTAGTATCAACTTCCTTGGAATAAACTATTTCTCTTGAACCATCAGTTATTCTCTGAACAACTACCGTAACCTTATCCTTATTTTTGGGGAGTGTAATTGTCAGCGGATATGTTCCTGTTTCCGGCTGCTCTGTTCCTGACCCATCTCCCGGATTTTCCGGATTTTCTTCCGGAGTTTCTTCTTCAACAGGCTTTCCTGAACTTACCGTCATCGATACTGATGTTCCCTGAGCAACCTCCTGTCCTGCTGCAACACTTTGTCTGATAATAACTCCCTTTTCCACATCCTGGCTGGGTTCTTCAGTTACTCCGCCCACCGAAAGACCATATTGCTGTATTGTAGATTTTGCTGTTTCAAGATTTAGTTCCGTAACCTTGGGAACTGTAACATAAATAATTTTTGGTCCCTTGCTTACGACATAATCTACAGTATCATTTTCGTTGGCAGGAGTCCTTGCCGCAGGAGACTGATCCATAATCTGGCCGGCAGGAACAGTATCCGAATTCTCTTCTCTTACATCGCCTTCCCTAAGTCCCTCATCTTTTAAAATTATTCCTACCTCTATGGCATATCTTCCAACAAGATTGGGTACTGTTATCTCCTTCTCTCCCTCGCTGACAACAACTTCGACAGTACTTTTTTCCTTAAGTTTCATCCCTTCATCTACACTCTGGTCAATTATTTTGCCTTCTGCGTATTTGTCGCTGTTTTCCCTGCCTGATACCTTAAAAACCAATCCTAAATCTTCAACTATTTTTTGTGCATCCTCTTCGTCTTTGCCAATCAAATCAGGAACCGGAACTTCCGGAACATACATAATGGATCTAAATGCTACCACACC
Source organism: Firmicutes bacterium UBA5227 (assembly GCA_002409285.1). Taxonomy (GTDB): domain Bacteria; phylum Bacillota; class Clostridia; order Tissierellales; family Sedimentibacteraceae; genus Sedimentibacter. Next base: position 13,746 of record DHUT01000089.1, read on the forward strand.
TCCGATTAAAGCTACAGCTAAAGCACTTAAAACAGCTGCCATTGTTATTTTTCTGTTCTTTTTCTTCTCTTCATCGCTTACCTGGTTTTTCTTACTGTCTTTCTTTTTTTTGCTTATTTTTTTCTTATCTATATTTTCTTCACCTATATCCTCACCAAAAAATCTTCTGAATGCATTGTCGGAATTTTCATCCACTAAATCTATGTTAATTGCATTTTCATCATCTGATTCCGAATCAATAGCAGGTATTACCATGGTTGGAGAGTCAATTATTTCTTCATCATTTTCTTCTGATGGGCTCCCATCATTTAAGGAATTCAGCTTCTTAATTAATTCTTCAACGTTCTGAAACCTGAAACTCTGATGTTTTTCCAGGCATTTCATTATAATATCCTCAAATCCCTTGGATATTTCAAGATTTTTAATCTTTTTTGACGGTGGGACAGGTTTTTCCTGTATTTGCTTCATCGCAACAGAAATGTGATTGTCGGCATCGAAAGGAACAACTCCTGTAATCATCTCATACATTACAATTCCCAAAGAATATATATCTGATTTTTCATCCACATATCCTCCCCTTGCCTGTTCAGGTGAAAAATAATGTACAGATCCGATTACATTTGATGTATTGTTGATTGTAGAGCTTGTAGCTGCTCTTGCAATACCGAAATCAGTGACCTTGGCTATTCCTTCTTCGGTAATAAGTATGTTGTGAGGTTTTATATCGCGGTGTATGATATTATTATTATGGGCATGCTTTAAAGCTTCTGCCACCTGCCTGGAGATTCTCACTGTTTCCTGTTCGCTGAGTCTCCCCTTTCTGTTTATATAATTCTTAAGGGTTTCGCCCTTTACATATTCCATAACAATATAATAAATGTCTCCTTCTATCCCGGTATCATATATATTTACTATATTAGGGTGAGTAAGACTTGCTGCAGACAAGGATTCCTGTTTGAATTTTTCGACAAAATCCGGATCAGAGGTTAATTCATCTCTCAAAATTTTTATTGCTACATAGCGGTTTAATACTCTGCATTTTGCCTTATAAACTATAGACATGCCTCCGCCGCCTATTTTTTCTACTATTTCATATCTATTTCCTAATACTTTACCTATCATAAATTTCACCTCTAATGATATTATCAACAATAATGACTGTAATATTATCGGTTCCTCCATTATCGTTGGCAAGTTTTATTAATCTTTGAACACCTTCTTCACATCCACATTCCATGATGGTACTTAATATCTTTTCATCGGACAAATGTGTTGTGAGACCGTCAGTACACAGTAAAATAACATCATTGTCAATTAATTCAATTTCGAAGATATCCGCATGTACATATTCTTCGCTTCCGACAGCTCTGGTAATTACATTTCTCTTCGGATGGTGCTTTGCTTCTTCCGGCGTTATTTCACCATCCTTTATCAGTTCGTTTACATATGTGTGATCTTCCGTAATTTGAATTATTTCGTTGTTTCTGACTATATATGCCCTGCTGTCTCCTACATTTGCAATGTAAACAATATTCATTTCCAGATCTATAACTGCCAAAGTTATTGTGGTTCCCATACCCGAATATTCATCTTTATTCAGCGCTTCTTTTCTTATCCTGTCATTAGCTGCATCAATACTTTCAATTATGAAGGTCGGAGCTTTGAACTCTTCTTTAGGTATATTTTCCTTAAAGCAATCCCTTATTACTTCAATCGCAATAGAGCTTGCCACCTCCCCTGCTTTATGTCCGCCCATTCCGTCGGCAACAGCATAGAGATTATACCTGTCAGATTCTTCGACTATAAAGCTGTCTTCATTGTTTTCACGCAGCAATCCCTTATTTGTTTCACAGTATACCCTCATAAGACACCTCACATTTTTAAAAAGTTATTTCTCAGTTGACCGCAAGCAGCATTTATGTCACTTCCAAGTTCTCTTCTTACAGTTGCATTAATTCCATTGTCCACTAAAACTTTTTTAAATTTTTCTATTTCAAAATTGTTGGAAGGTTTAGTATTGGCTTCTTTTACATAATTGCATGGAATCAAATTAACATTGGCAAGCTTATTTTTTAAAAGCTCTGAAAGCAGCTGTGCATCTTCATGGCTGTCGTTAAATCCTTTAATCATAATATACTCAAATGTAAGCCTTCTTCCCGTCATTTCCGCATAATAGTCACATGCTTCTAACAGCTCATGAAGCTTATATTTTTTTGAGATTGGGATGATTTCCTCTCTTTTTTCCTGTGTAGGAGCATGAAGAGAAATTGCCAGGGTTATGGGTATGCCTTCTTCAGCTAACTTATAAATTTGTGGGACTACACCACATGTGGAAAGAGTTATTTTTCGCATGGAAATATTCTGACCCTTTTCATCATTTATAAGCCTTAAAAAATTGAGTACATTGTCATAGTTGTCAAGTGGTTCTCCTGAACCCATGATAACAACGTTTGATATTTTTTCCTTTGTGTCTTTTTGGATTAAATATATTTGCTTCAGCATTTCAGCCGAGGTCAAGTTTCTTTGATATCCATTTTTTGTGGATGCGCAAAAAAGACAACCCATCTTGCACCCCACCTGGGACGAAATGCATGCCGTATTGCCAAACTTATATTTTAAAAATACACTTTCCACAACATTTCCATCTTCAAACATAATGACATATTTTTTCGTTTCATCCAATTTTGACTCAAGCCTTAGTTCTATTGAAGCCTTCGTAAATTCAAAATTACTTTTAAGCACTTCCCTGGTTTTTTTTGATATGTTTAACATACCATCAAAATCATCAACGGTTTTACTATGTATCCAGTCAAATATCTGCTTTGTCTTAAACTTTGGCTCTCCAATTTCAACAATAGTTCTTTCGAGCTCTTCAAAGCTTAAATCATCAATTTTTTTCATACTCTACCTTCTATTATATAAGCATACAATGTGTCATTACTATGAATAACCGTGTCATTTTACACTTTTAAATGACAAAATGTTTTTGTCAATTATATCATACTCTTTTTATTTTCGCAATAAAAAAGCCATCCATTCGGTGTATATGAGGATATATTTCAACATACCCGTTTTTTGCGGTTGTAAAACATTCTTCAATATTTTCCGATATGTCACATAGCTCGAAATCCGTGTTATTACTTAAAAACTTTTTAATCAGCTGAATATTCTCTTTTTTTTCGGTGGTACAGGTTGAATAAAGCAGCTCACCTTGGGGTTTTAAATATTTTGAGGCATTTTCCAGTATCTTATACTGAATTTCAGTAATATTTAAATCTCCGTCTGTATTCTTATACTTAATTTCAGGCTTTCGCCTGATTATTCCCAGCCCTGTGCAGGGAACATCCGCTATTACATAGTCAGCCTTTCCTTCCAATGCTTCATCAAATCTTGTGGCATCATATTCTTCAGCCTCTGCAATGCTGATGCCCAGCCTCTTTGCCTCATTATAAATCATGGACAGTTTTCTGCTGTAAACATCCCTGCTTACTATTTTTCCCTTGTTGTTCATTATTTCAGCGGCATTTAATGTTTTGCCGCCGGGTGCTGCACACACATCAACAACAAAGCTTCCTTCCTTTGGGTTTAAAATCTGCCCTGTCAACATAGAGCTTTCACTCTGTATGGAAAACAGACCATTCTTATATTCCTCTGTCTTATCTATTTCAAAAGGATTATCAAGAACCAGCCCCTTATGTGCATACCTGCACTTATGTGCCTTTATTCCCTTTTTTTCAAAAATCTCAATGAGCTCATCCCTTGAAACCTTAAGAGTGTTGACCCTTATTTCCAGTGGTGCTTCAGCATTGTTTGCAATTAAAACTTCCTCCACCGTATCCATGCCAAACTGTTTTTCCCACTTTTTTACCAATTCTATGGGATATGAATATTTAACACTTAAATATTCATCAAGAGGAAGACCGTTCATCTTGTCCAGGAGCTGCTGTCTGTTCCGCAAAATGTTTCTAAGCACGGCATTTACAAATTTTGAAGCCTTAATGTTGCCTTTATCCTTTATGTATTGAACACTTTCATTCACAACTGCGTTTTCGTGGGAGCTTTCCAGGAAAAACAACTGATAAACTGCAAGTCTGAGCGTAACAAGCACATCCAGCTCCATTTTTCTCGTCTTTGTTTTTGAAACCTCATTAATAACCCAGTCTATGAATAATTGGTTTTCAATAACGCCCAAAACCGACTTTCTGTACAAGGACAAATACCTTGGCTCTATATTCTTCATATCATTGTTTATTACTATATTGGAATAGGATTTATCATTAAATATTTTTTTAAGTGTTTCTATAGATTGTGCCCTGTAGCTGTTATCCATAATCACCTCTATAAAAATTTATCCGGAATTCTGATATTTATGTCATGACTTTGTTTATTTTATCATAAGTAAAGCCAAATAACAAAGATTTTGTTTTTTAAATAATTATGAAGCAATTGTGGCATATAATTTGTTTCAATTTTGAGCAGCATCTACGATTATCAGTAATTATTTATCGTTATTCAATAATTTATTGTTGATTTATATAAAATATTTGATATAATAAAGACTAAATAGTATTCTTAAAATTTAATTAACGGAGGATGTATGAAAAAATATTGTTCGGTAATTGTTGTTTTGCTGTTAGTATCATTGATTTGGGGTTGTTCTACCGAATCAAATCAGGCTTATATCGAAAAACAACTTAATATTGGAATTCCGGATTCTTTGAAAATTGAATATATGGATGATCATGGCGGATTTCACGGAGACGGAGAAAATTTCGTCAAAATAGAATTTGACAAAGCAAACGGCTTAAATTTTTTATCACAGATAGAACAAAACTCGGGGTGGAATAAGATTCCTCTGTCGGAAAACCTGAATCTCATTATGTATGGAGGAAGCAGGAATAATATTGATTATGCTTACAACTTAGCTGAAAAAACCGGCATACCTGAAATAAAAAACGGATATTGGTATTTCATTGACAGGCATTCTGACAGTACTGACAAGAAAGATGATACGGAGCTTTTTGACAGATATTCACTTAATTTTACACTTGCCATGTACAATACAGATGATAATATATTATATTTTTTTGAAATCGATACGTAAAAAACTCTGCTGAATTTTATAAGCACCATAAAGGTGCTTATTTTCATTACATTTCACTCGTTAAGTTAAATATTTCGATTTATATTCTTCAACATATGCCTTAATATTTGCGTTATCCGGAGAATACAATACGTCCCTAATCATCTCCGGTCTTATTTCCCATATATTTGCCTGAATGCGGAAAATATCCCACTGATCCGTTTCAAAAACCCTGTGCCAACTGTCCATAACCTTTTTTCTTTCCTGAGGATAAAAATGAGCGGTTTTTTCATCCATAAAAGAAAATGAATCTGGGAAGCCCTTGTTTTCAAGTTCTTTCGCATATTCATACTCATCATTTTTATTATTTGGAACATAGTGATGATTTAAAACATAGTCCCATTTTGCTCCGTCAAAATAAATAATCTCCGACTTATCCACCTCAAGCACATAGACAATTTCATCCTCAGTAGGTCTGAGCATATTCTCCTGGCTTATGGAGCACCATACGGGAAATTCAACATCCTCCGGTTTCGGAACCATCTTTTCTGCAGCATCCACAAACCATTTATACAGCGATGCTATATAATCGGTAATTTCTTCAAATTTTTCCTCAAGGTGTGTTTTTTTAATTCTAATAGTTCCCTCTTCTTCAAGTTCTTTGAGGCTTTCAAAGCGCTGCCTTGTCCATAATGTAACCTTATCAGATTTGTTATCCATAATACCTCCAAACATACTACATCCTTTTTTATTATATTGCATGATTTATATATTTACAATAACATTTATTAAAGTACATGCAAGTATAAAGAGATTTATTATAAAAATATAGAAATAAAGATAAAAAAATTTTTTATTTTTTTCTTGACAAACCACGAAAGGAGTATTAGAATTGCACTCAATATATTTAAAAGTTGTGACGGAGACAAAAGTATAATTGCTTAATTACAGAGAACTGATGTATGCTGAGAGTCAGATTAAAAATTATATGTAATGATCACTCCTGAACTTTCGAGATGAAGATAGTAATCGAGAACGGGATTCTTGAAAAAGAAGTGCCACCGTTATATGGCTAAGGTTAAAAAGATTAAATTCTTTCGACCTGATGAGGTAATTTGCGTGAGTAAATTATAAATAAGGGTGGTACCGCGAGGAGTCTCTCGTCCCTTGCAGCATAAAATTTTATGCCGCAAGGGACGGGAGATTTTTATTTTTCGTAAAAAGGAGGTGTTTATATGACCAAATCTTTTCAGGTTATTACAGACAACGGTTCAGAATCTCTTATGAGGATTACGGCACTTATGCGCAGGAAGGGATGCTTTCTTAAAAAAATTACCATGGAGCAGGATGAAAATTCAACGCTTTCAGATTTAACCTTTACCATTGGCTTCAAGGATAAAAATATTCCAAATCTCATAAGCCAAGTTGAAAAGTTTCAGGATGTTCACAGCATAAGAGAAATACAATAAAATTAAAAAAGGAGAAGCTAAAATGGTTAAAATGTACTACAACGAAGATGCAAATTTGGAATTATTAAAGGGTAAGACTGTGGGAATATTAGGCTACGGAAGTCAAGGACATGCCCACGCCTTAAATCTTAAGGACAGCGGTGTAAATGTAATAGTTGGTTTGTACAAAGGAAGCAAATCCATAGAACTTGCCGAAAGTTCAGGACTGAGAGTTGAGGGAGTAAGCGAAACAGTAAAAGCTTCAGACATAATCATGGTTCTTTTACCTGATGAAAAACAGCGCATGGTTTATGATGAACAAATTGCCCCCTGTTTAACTGAGGGAAAAGCTCTTGTTTTCGCTCACGGCTTTAACATTCACTTCGGACAAATAACACCTCCTACCTGGATTGATGTGTTTATGGTGGCTCCAAAGGGTCCCGGTCATCTGGTAAGAAGAATCTATGAGCAGGGTAACGGTGTTCCTTCTCTGATTGCGGTACATCAGGATTACACAGGCGAGGCAAAGGAACTGGCTCTTGCTTATGCCAGAGGAATAGGCTCCACAAGAGCCGGAGTAATAGAGACAACCTTCAAGGAAGAAACCGAGACCGATTTATTTGGTGAACAGTGCGTATTGTGCGGAGGAGTAACAGAGCTTATCAAGGCAGGATTTGACACACTTACTGCAGCAGGCTACCAGAAAGAAATTGCATACTTTGAGTGTCTACATGAAATGAAACTGATTGTTGATCTGCTTTATGAGGGCGGCTTCGAAAGAATGAGATACAGCGTAAGCGACACTGCAGAATACGGCGACTATGTAACCGGAAAAAGAATAATAACTGAGGAAACAAGAAAAGAAATGAAAAAGGTACTTGAGGAAATCCAGACAGGTCAATTCGCAAAGAACTGGATATCCGAAAACATGATGAACAGACCGGTGTTTAATGCGGTAAGACAGAAGGAACTGGAACACCCCATTGTAGAAGTAGGTAAAAACCTGAGAAACATGATGTCCTGGCTTAAATAAACAAACAGATCTATTGACTTAAGGAGGTAACATGAACAGCGATAAGGTAAAAAGAGGTCCCGAAAAATTGCCTCACAGGTCTCTGATGAAGGCTCTGGGATTAACAAACGAAGAAATAGACAAACCCTTTGTGGGAGTAGTCAATTCCTTTAATGAAGTAGTTCCGGGACATATGCACCTGAGAAGTGTGTCGGAAGCAGTAAAAAAGGGCGTTATAGCAGCAGGCGGAACTCCATTTGAGTTCCCAACCATCGCCGTATGTGACGGAATTTCAATGAACCACGAAGGAATGAAGTATTCTCTGGTAAGCAGGGAGCTTATTGCCGACAGTATTGAAGTCATGGCAAGGGCACATGGGTTTGACGGGCTGGTTTTAATCCCCAACTGCGACAAGGTTGTTCCGGGAATGCTAATGGCCGCTGCCAGACTTGATATTCCTGCAATAATTATAAGCGGCGGACCAATGCTTTCCGGCAAAGTAGAGGGAAAAAGAGTGGATTTAAGCAGCATATTCGAAGCCGTGGGAGCCTACAACGCAGGCAAGGTATCCTCTGAATATTTAGATAAACTGGAGAATGATGCCTGCCCCGGATGCGGTTCCTGCGCCGGAATGTTTACTGCAAATTCAATGAACTGCATGACAGAGGCTCTCGGCATGGCTCTTCCCGGAAACGGTACTATTCCGGCGGTTTATTCCGAAAGGCTTAGGCTGGCAAAGTACAGTGGGATGAAAATTATGGAGCTTATTGAAAAAAATATAACTCCGAGACAGATTATGAATGAAAAAGCCTTTGAAAATGCAATGACCATCGACATGGCACTTGGATGCTCCACCAATACGGTACTGCATCTTACAGCCATTGCCCATGAAGCCGGTGTTGCACTAACGCTTGACACGATAGATGAAATAAGCAAAAAATCACCTAATCTGTGCCATCTGAGTCCGGCAGGAGAAGACCGTATTGAGGATTTATATGAAGCAGGAGGCATACCAGCATTGATGAATGAATTAAGCAAAAAGAATCTCCTTAACTTGGATGTTATCACTGTAGGTGCAAACAGCCTGAGAAGTATTGCAGAATCTGCTGAAGTGCTTAATTATCAGGTTATTGCCTCTGTCGAAAAGCCATACAGTGTTTCCGGAGGCATAAAGGTATTAAAGGGAAACCTTGCTCCGGATGGTGCTGTTGTCAAAAAATCCGCAGTCAGACCGGAAATGCTTGTTCACACGGGCCCGGCAAGAGTATTCAACGGCGAGGATTCCGCCTTAACCGCAATCCTCGGAGGAAAAATCAACAAAGGCGATGTAATCGTAATACGGTACGAAGGTCCAAGGGGTGGTCCGGGTATGAGAGAAATGCTTACCCCCACCTCCTGTCTTGCGGGAATGGAACTTGATGCCCACGTTGCACTTATAACAGACGGAAGATTTTCCGGCGCCACGAGAGGAGCTGCCATCGGACATGTATCTCCCGAAGCATCCGAAGAAGGACCCATAGCCTTCGTTGAAGAGGGAGATTTAATTGAAATAAACATGGAGGATGGAACGTTAAATCTAAAGGTGAATGAAGACACCATGAATGAAAGAAGAAAAAATCATATAAGAAAAAAGCCTGAATTGACAGGATACCTTGCAAAGTATGAACGGGTTGTGTCCTCTGCATCTTCAGGTGCAATATGTGATTTATAGTTTTATAATACGGAGGTTGAATATGAAGAAAAATGGTGCTGAGATAGTAATGGAATGTCTCAGGGAAATGGGGACAGACACAATTTTCGGATATCCAGGAGGAGCTGTAATCCCCCTTTATGATGCATTGTATAAATATATGGATAAATTCAAATACATTGCCACATCCCATGAGCAGGGTGCCGTCCACGCTGCCGACGGCTATGCACGTTCCTCCGGTAAAACAGGAGTGGTATTTGCTACCTCCGGTCCCGGAGCCACCAACACCGTTACAGGTATTGCAACAGCATATGCCGATTCTGTTCCCCTGATTGTAATAACAGGTCAGGTAAACAGATCTCTTATAGGAAGAGATTCCTTCCAGGAAGCGGATATCACATCAATCACCCTTCCAGTTACAAAGCATAATTATCTGGTAAGGAGAGCTGAGGACATAGCTTCGGTCATGAGAGAGGCATTCAGGATAGCAAATAACAAAAGAAAGGGTCCCGTGCTCATAGATATACCAAAGGATGTATTTACAGAAGAAACTTTTTATGAAAATCAATGCCATGAAAATAATAAATACAGTAAAAATATTTCTGTTTCATATTCAGAAAATGACCTAAAGGCATGTGCGGAATTAATAAACCACTCCAAGCGCCCTGTGCTATACTGCGGAGGCGGAATAACAGCTTCCGGTGCTTCTCCGGAACTTATGGAGCTTTGCAATAAAACAGGCATACCGGTGGTAAGCACGATGATGGGGTTGGGTGGATTCCCGGCATCACATCCTCTGAGCTATGGTCTTGTGGGAATGCATGGTTTTTTTCAAGCAAACATGGCAGTGAGCAGCAGCGACTTAATCCTTGCCGCCGGCGCAAGGTTCAGCGACAGAGTTACCGGGAGTACAGACAGCTTCGCATCCCGGGCAAAAATCATACAGATAGACATAGATCAGGCGGAAATAGGGAAAAACAAAGATGTCGATCTTTACATCTTAGGTGATATAAAGGATATACTGTCAAAATTAAATTCTTATACAAAACATGCAAACAGAAATGGATGGACAAAAGAAATTGATTCGTGGAAGATATCCCAGCCTTATGAGGATGGCATGACAGGTGTCAAGATAATCAAAAAAGCAAATGAAATACTCGGTTCTGGCACCATCGTTGCCACAGATACGGGACAACATCAGATGTGGACAGCACAACACTGGAAGTTTGAAAAGCCAGGAACCCTTCTATCCTCCGGCGGATTTGGAACAATGGGATACGGTCTTGGCGCTGCCATAGGGGCGAGCATTGCAAACCCGGGAAAAAGAGTACTGCTTGTCACAAGCGACGGAAGCTTCAGGATGAACATGAACGAATTGGCAACTGTATCGAGAAACAAGCTTCCCATAACCATCCTGTTGCTTAACAACCACTCTCTGGGAATGGTCAGGCAGTGGCAGAATCTATTCTGTGAAAAAAGATTTTCAGGAACTGATTTAGGTGACGAAGTCGATTATGTAAAGCTAGCAAATGCCTTCGGTATCACAGGCAGACGCATATACTGTGAGGATGAGCTTGATCATGCACTGGACATCGCCAAATCAGGCAGCACAGCATCACTGATTGAATGTGTTATAGACAAGGACGAAATGGTTCTTCCGATAGTTCCGCCCGGCATGGGAATAAACAACATGATAACAAAAATGCCTCATTAAAAATAAAAACATAAAAGATTACACCGCAGCTATTCTCTTCTATGGCTATGCGATATAATCTTTTTTACTCTTATTCCTGCTGATTAAATTAATTTAAAACGACATTTTCAGGAAACTTATTTCCTCTAAGGTATGCGTCAACCTTCATTTTATTTTTCCCAGGCATTTGAATTTCCTTTAATATTATGGTACCCTCACAAGCTGCAACATATATGCCGCTCTCATCAGCTTTTATTACATAACCCGGTTGGAAATAATTTTTTTCACCATCATATTCTGATTCATATACCTTAATTTTCTTATCATTCATTATGAAATACGCACCAGGCCAGGGAGACAGACCACGAATCAGGTTATGGATATTTCTTGAGCTTGAGTTCCAGCTTATCTTCCTGTTTTCGTTATCAAACATGGGAGCATAATCGGAAAGACAGTCTTGCTGCTTTTCGGGAACCAATTCATCATTTTTCAGCTTGTCAAGTGTTTCAATCAACAGTTCGGCACCTATATGCATAAGAATGTCATGCAGCTCTCCGACATTCATTTCTTCATCTATTTCAACCTCCGCTTTTAAAAGCATATCTCCGGTATCAAGCCCCGTATCCATTTTCATGGTAGTAACACCGGTCTTTTCTTCTCCGTTAATGATTGCCCAGTTCAGCGGAGCCGCCCCCCTCAGTTTAGGCAGCAGCGAAGCATGAACATTTATGCAGCCATACTTTGGAAACTCTAATATTTCCTTGTTCAATATTTGCCCATATGCAACAACGACTATTACATCCGGATCATATTGTTTCAAGACATCCATGCTTTCTCTGCTTTTAATTTTTTGAGGCTGAAATACAGGCAGACTTAGTTCCTCGGCAGTCTCCTTGACTTCTGATTTCTTAAGCTTATTTCCTCTTCCCGAAGGTTTGTCAGGCTGTGTTACAACAAGTAAAACTTCATGCCCTTTATCCTTCAGCATTTTTAATGTTGGAACCGCAAATTCCGGTGTTCCCATAAAAATAACCTTCATACAATCACCCTTATTTTTTTATTACTCTGTCTGTAAATAATATTCCCTCCAGATGGTCTACTTCATGGCATATACATCGTGCCAAAACTCCTTCCGCATCTAACGTAACGTGCTTGCCATTCTCATTTAGGTACTCAACTGTTACATTCATAGGTCTTTTCACATTACCCTTTGTTTCAGGAACGCTGAGACACCCTTCCTGCCCTGTCTGTTCACCTGATTTCTTTAATATTACAGGGTTTACCATTTTATATATACTGCCATCTTCAACATCTATTACGATAGCACGTTTTAAAATTCCAACCTGAGGTGCCGCAAGTCCCACACCGTCATTTGCATACATGGTTTCCACCATATCATCAAGAAGTGTTCGTATCCTGTCATCAACAACACTTACTTCCCTGCTCTTCTTTCTTAGAATTTCGTCTCCTTCATATCTTAAATTTCTTAAAGCCATAGTTCCTCCTGCTACTAAATTGTATTCGTATTAATATTTATGCTTACTCTTATATTTTCTATATCCTTATCCATATATACCCTGCGAAGTATATTTTTAAGCTCTTGCAAAGCATGATTTGAAACCTTTATAAATAAATTGACTCTGTATTCATCATTAACCTTGTAAATCGAATGAGGTATGGGTCTATACAACAATAAGCTTCTTTCCTTAACCATATTTTTAACAGATTCTTTTACTTCTTCATATTTTTCATATGCTGTTTTATTAACCAACTCCTCATTTTTAGAAATAAGGCATATATTTATTATATTAATAAATGGCGGAAATGCAAATTCTTTTCTCAACTTTAATTCTTCATTTATAAAAACTTCATAGTTATTGTTTTTTGCCGCATTAATAATGAAATTATGCGGTTCATAGGTTTGTACAAAGACATTTCCCTTTTTGCTTCCCCTTCCGGCTCTTCCGCTAACCTGAGTTATAAGCTGAAAAGTTTTTTCTCCCGAATTGTAAAAGGGCAAATTCAATATTGCATCTGCCGATAAAACACCCACTGTGGTAACATTGGGAAAATCAAAACCTTTGGCAAGCATCTGAGTGCCTATCAATATATCTATCTTACCGCCTTTAAATTTATTGTATATATTTTCATAGGAGTCCTTTCCTGTCATGGAATCAAAATCCATTCTCTCGGTTACCGCATTGGGAAACAATTGATTAATTATTTTTTCAACATGTTGAGTACCGGCACTGTACTGCTCTATTTTGTCACTGCCGCACACAGGACAGATAAACTGCATTTTTTTAGTTCTTCCGCAGTAATGACATTTCAGCATATTACCCTTTACATGGTATGTCATTGAAACATCACAGCGGTCGCATCTTTCAACATGTCCGCATTTTTTGCAGGACACAAACCCCGAATAGCCCCTTTTATTTAAAAATAAAATGACCTGCTCTTTTTGCCCAAGGGATAATTTAATGCTTTGGTACAGTTCTTCACTTATAATTGTGTTATTGCCCTTGTCAAGTTCACTGCCCATATCAATAATTTTTATATCCGGCATCTGATTGTTCACACGTTTTTTTAAATCTATCTTTTCAATCTGACCCTTCATTGCCATATAGTAGGTATTCAATGAAGGTGTTGCCGATCCAAGAATTACTTTTCCATCTAATATGTGAGCCATTCTTATGGCAACCTCTATTGTATCATACTTTGGAGATGTGGATGAAATATAGCTGTCCTCGTGCTCTTCGTCAATAACTATGACCCCCAGATTTTTAATTGGGGCAAAAATAGCAGAACGTGCCCCTATTACCACATCAACCTCATGGTTATAAACCTTGGTCCATTGGATGAATTTTTCTTTTTTTGTAAGTCTTGAATGAAAGACTGCAATTTTATTCCCAAACCTTTTTTGAAACCTGTCAATCGTCTGAGTAGTTAAGGAAATTTCGGGAACCAGCATTATTGACTGCTTATTTTGCTTTATATAATATTCTATTATATTCATATATACTTCTGTCTTGCCGCTTCCTGTAACTCCATGGAGCAAAAATACCTTATTGTCAGATGAAATTATTTCAGTACATGCATATTGCTGTTCTTCATTTAGGCATAGCCCCTCTTCGGTAGGGACAGATGCCTCATCTTTGTAAAGAATGTATTCTTCCTTAAGTATTCCCCTTTTTATGAGATTATTTATAATTCCAGATGAGATATCTAAATCTTCAGATAATTTCTTTACACTTACATTGTTGCTTTCCTTCAAATAATTGATAACTTTTATCTGATTCTGGGTTTTATTGATATTATATTCATCTATTGGCTTGTCCTCAAGCAAAGATACATATTTCTCGTATGCGTTTTTCCCTTTCACCTGCTCCCTGCTGATAATCTCAATTATACCTTTATTCTTCAGATTGTCCAGCAATGTATATATGTCACTGCCTGCATATATTTTTTTCAGTCTTTCAAGCTCTATGGATTTTTCCTTAATTAAATTAAAAAGCTGGGCCTCTCTTTCATTTAACGAAATCTCGGCAAATTCAGATCTCATCGCCCTGATAGTTATACTGTGCTCATACTTTATCATAGACGGAATCATAAGCCTCATTGCATCAGAATATTTGCAAATATATCTTTCTCTTATCCAAAAAATAAGCTTTATCATTTCGTTACTTACTACAGGAGCTTCGTCAAGTATGTCAATAACCGGCTTTATTTTTTTTTCAGGTAAACTGCATGTACAATCCACCGAAACAATAAGTGCATCAATCATATGCTTGTTTCTTCCAAAATTAACCTTTACCCTTTTACCAGGTTGGACGCTTTTTTCAAGCTCTGTTGGTACACCATAAGTAAACAGCGCATCGGTACTCTTTGAATTGTTATTTAAAATTACCTGCACAAAAATTTTATACATAATTACTCCTGTCCCTTTGAAATGGCATACTCAAACATTAAATAATCAGTCAATCGACTGATTATAAATTTATTCTAAGTTATTCTTCTTCAGGTTCAACAGCTGTTTCTTCTGGTTCTTCTGGTTCTTCTGGTTCTTCTTTTACTTCAGATTTCCCATCATTGTCATGTTCTTCCTCTGCCGGATCTTCACTGCCCTCTGAGGCTTTTTCTTCAGTATCTTCAGTATCTTCAGCCTCCTCAAGTTCCTTCATATATAGGTCATAATCATATATCGGCTGATATGCACCCTCATAAAATTCTTCAATTGCAATTGCCACCGGTTTTGTAGTGTCCGTATCTATCAAAACCTGAGAACCGTCAATGATTTGTCTTGCTCTTCTTGAAACTATTGTTACAAGAGAATAATTGCTGTCCACCATATTTATCAGTTCATCAATTGATATTTTCTTCATATTATACCTCTCTGATTTTGTTTATAATTGCTTTTTTTCTGATAGCCCGGTTTTTTTCCGCATCAATTATACACTTTATTTTATTCACCGCAGCCTCAACCTCATCATTTAATACCACATAATCATATTCAAAAGCATAGTCCAATTCATCATATGCACACTTCATTCTTTTGAGAATAACTTCTTTTGAATCGGTCCCTCTTCCCTCAATTCTATTTTGCAGCTCCTTCAGTGACGGAGGCAGAATAAAAATAAAAACACCTTTGGGATAATTTTTTTTAACCTGCAACGCTCCCTGAATATCTATCTCCAGAATAATATCATTCCCAGCTTTTAGCTGTTTAAACACTTCTTTTTTAGGAGTCCCATAATAATTTCCATAAACTTTTGCATATTCAAGAAATTCATCATCATTAATTTTTTTAATAAATTCATCATTACTTATAAAAAAGTAACTTTCGCCTTCGTTTTCACCCTCTCTTGGCTTTCGGGTGGTAGCTGATACTGATACTTTTAAATCTGTCATCTTATCCTTCAGCATCTTACATATAGTTCCCTTACCTGCACCTGAAGGACCCGATATTACCACCAATAATCCGTTATCCATTGTACACCTCTACTTTATATTGTGGTTGTTGTTCTCAAACCTCTGAGCCATTGTATCAGGCTGTATTGCCGATAATATTACATATTCACAGTCTGTAATTATCACTGCCCTGGTTTTCCTTCCGTATGTAGCGTCAATTAGTTTTCCCTTTTCCCTTGTTTCTTGTATGACACGCTTGATAGGTGCTGATTCAGGACTTACAATCGCTATAATTCTGTTTGACAATGCTATATTTCCAAATCCTATATTTATAGTATTGTTTGCCATTTTTATCTCCTATTCTATGTTTTGAATTTGTTCTCTGATTTTCTCCAATAAATTCTTTATTTCAATAACTATTTGAATAATTTCAAGATTTCCCACCTTAGAACCTATGGTGTTAATTTCCCTGTTCGCTTCCTGTATTATAAAATCTAACTTTCTCCCTACAGCTCCTCCTGCTTCCAACACGCTGTCAAGCTGGCACATATGGGATTTAAATCTTACAATTTCTTCATTTATGTCACTTTTGTCGGCATAGATGACAATTTCGTTATAAAGCCTGTTTTCATCAAGCTCGTGGCTGCTTCCCAGCAATTCCTTAATTCTTACTTCAAATTTTGCCTTGTAATCCGCTACCAGAGTTTCCGAATTCCCTTCAATTTTTCCTATCAGCCCAAAGATTTTAACCATGCCCGACCTTATATCGGTCTCAAGCTGTTCACCCTCCAATGCCCTCATTATCACAAGATTTTCAACAGCGTTGTTCATTGCTGTCTCAACGCATATTCGGAGTTCTTCCTCATCTTCAGTATCCTCCTTAGCAACTAAAACATCCTGAAATTTTACCATTGTATCCAATGAAACATTACTGCTTATGTCCAGTTCCTTTTTAATTTCGTCAATAGCACTTTTATATTGCTTTGCAAGACATAAATTCGGAACAATTACCGTATCGGATTCACTTAAATAGTCAATATTGATATATACATCTATTCTACCCCTTTGTATGCTGTTTTTCAAGATTTTTCTTATATTATCCTCAAAAAAACGCAAATGCCTCGGTGTTTTGATGTTTATATCGCAATATCTGTTGTTGATGGTCTTAATTTCAGCCGTTATTATTCTCTTTCCGTCATTATGCTCGCCCTTGCCGTATCCGGTCATGCTTAAAATTTTCGCCATTTTATACTCCATAAATATATTTTATACGGTAAATTCCCCGTCTATCAAAATCTTTGTACATACATAGGTATTATAACATTAAATTTCTATTAGTAAACAAAAAATAAAAATTCAATGACATAAAGTATTTTTTAATGTACAATATAAAGAGAACGGAGGTATTAAGATGTCACTGGACGGAATATTTTTAAGCAGCATAAAATTTGATTTATATAATAAGCTAATAGGCGGACGAGTGGATAAAATCTACCAGCCCGATAAAAATGAAATAATAATTGCAATAAGAAATAATGGTGAAAACCACAAGCTGCTGATGACAGCCGCAAGCGGAAGCCCCAGACTTCATATTACTGATGTAATAAGGAAAAACCCACAGGAGCCCCCAATGTTTTGCATGCTTTTAAGAAAGCACCTGTCAGGAGCCCACGTCACGGATATAAAGCAAATTAATTTTGACCGCATATTAGAAATTACATTTGAGTGCAAGGACGAACTGGAAACAACTGTACATAAGTCATTGATTATAGAAATAATGGGCAAGCACAGCAACATTATTTTCATAAATGCAAAAACCAGGATTATTATTGATTCAATCAAAAGGGTAGCGGAAAATGTGAGCTCCGTAAGGCAGGTTTATCCCGGAATAAAATATGTTATTCCTCCGGAGCAGGATAAATTGAACACATTGGAAATCACTGAAGAAATATTTAAAGACTCAGTCAACAATTCAAATGACGGTTTGTTTATCTATAACTTTTTCTATAAAAACTTCATAGGTCTCAGCCCATTTATAAGCAAGGAAATTTGTTTCCTTGCAAAGATAGATGAAAGCACCTACATGGGAGAACTTACAACAGAACAGAAAGAAAGGCTGTGGACAGCTTTTAATTACATGCTCGAAAAAGTGAAATCAAATGATTTTTCATTTAATATGTACATGGACGAGGATTCCGGACAGACTCAATTTTACTGTCTTGATGTTGAATATTTGAAACATCTTGAAAAAAGGCACTATATATGTCCGGGGAAACTCCTGGATGATTACTATTACGAACAGGACAATAAAAACAAAATCAATCAACGTGTCGCAAGCCTTATTAAAAGCATGAACACAAAAATAGACAGGGACAGAAAAAAGATTGAAAAACAAAGAAATGAACTTTTAAACGCCGAAGACAGGGAAAAATATAAAATATACGGAGAGCTGCTTCTTGCAAACCTGCATAAAAAACCCGAAGACCACAAGCTTACTGTAATAAATTATTACGACCCCGAACAAAGGGAAATAACAATACCCCTTGACCCCAGGATGAACATTTCCCAAAACAGCCAGAAGTTTTTCAAAAAATACAACAAGCTTAAAAAGGCAGAAGAAGAACTTCAAAAGCTCATAGAAACATCCCTGAATGAAATTCAGTACCTTGAAAACATATTGTATTCCATAGAAGCCTGTGAAACAGTGGATGATTTAGATGAAATCTATAACGAACTCACGGCTGAAGGAATAATGAAAAAAAACAAAGTAAAAAAGTTAAAAGCATTTAAGCCTGAATTCATAACATATACTTCATCAGAGGGACATGAAATACTCGTGGGCAGAAACAATCTTCAAAATGATATGCTCACCTTTAAAATAGGGAAAAAGGATGATTACTGGTTCCATGCTAAAAACATACCCGGCTCCCACGTAATAATAAAAACAAACGGAGAAGAGCTGGCAGATAATGAATACGTGGAAGCGGCAAGTGTCGCCGCCTACTACAGCAAGGGTAAAAACTCGGGAACCGTGGAAGTTGATTATACTAAAAAGATAAACGTAAAAAAACCGCCAAATGCAAAACCCGGCTTTGTAATTTACGATACTAATTTTTCCATGCTTGTAAAACCTGACATATCAGGAATCAGGTCAAATCAGCCTGGCAAAAACAATTAACTAAGGAACACCTGCTTAACAGGTGCTCCCCCCCTTATTTCATTCAGAAATAACTAACAGCATAAATGATATAATAAATAAAAAGAACCCTCGGAGGAACAGTCAATGAACAGCAATCATGAAAACGAATGCGCTGTTACAAATGACCCTGAATTTATATCACCGAAGATAGACTATGCATTTAAACAAATGATGAACAGCGAAACAGCACTCAGAAGCTTTTTAATCTGTTTGAATATCACATAATAGAGCTTCCTAAAATATCAGAAAAAAATTTCACAGAGGCAGAAGATGATTTATTGTTATGGGCATCTTTTATGAATTCGGATGACAAGGAGGAGATGAAAATGTTGTCTAAAAAAAATCACGGAATAAAAGCAGCATATGATGAACTTGAAGCATTGAATAATGACGAAGAACGAAGAGCAATTTACGAAGCAAGGGAAAAAGCTATAATGGACTACAATGTTCAAAATCC
>DHUT01000089.1:33463-38687 GCA_002409285.1 Firmicutes bacterium UBA5227
ATTGAAGGTAGAAAAGAAGAAAAAATTGAAATAGCAAAAAAGTTACTAAGATTAGGAGCAACTATTGAAACAGTAAAATTTGCAACAGACCTTGATGACCTTGAATTGAAAAATCTGGTAAAAGAAATAAATAAACAATAATCAGATGCATTTTTCAACGTAAACAGAGACAATGGGGCAGTTATTACTGTCAGAAGATTTTCCTAACGGCAATAACAACCCCTACCTCACCACTGAGAACGTACATCCAGGCAAAGGACTGAAAGATAATCATCATCCCAGCCGTGAGTAATCACTTCATTTATAATGAACGGATTAGATGAAATATACCTGACATGCTTCAGCAAACCCTTATCATAAACCTTTTTTCAACACTGCATATGTTACAGTTCCTTTATTTATTGCAAGAACTTTATTGATTAATATCATCTGTTTACCAGCTTCCAATGCCGTCATATCTCCTTAAAGAATGTTTAAATATAATTCTTGATGCAAAATAATATATGATGACTATCAGTACAACAGCTCTGTTAAAAGGTATGCTGTCTTTCATCAATATGGTGTTTGCAGGCAGGTAGCCCATCAGCGTAACAGGAAATACTGTTAACATTATGTTTTTAAATATCCCTGAATATATATTTACGGGATATTCTGCAAGCTGTGCAATCATGATAACAGAGTCATAAGGAGTATATGTATATCTTGTATAAAAAAGAAAGCTTAGAGATGTTAACATAACCGATGACATAAACATAACCCCCAAGGCTGAAAGAATCAATGTCTTAATCAGCACAGGAGTGCTGACAGCTACGTTAAGATTATTGAGACAGAAAAATAATAAAGCAACATAGACCACAATATCCAACACCGGCTGAACATCAATTTCCCTAATCTTGAGATGTAGTATAATATTCAGAGGTTTTGTAAGCATTGTTTCCAGCTCTCCGGTAAAAATATACTTCTTGAGGCTTCTGTAATTTCCGCAAACAATATTATAGACAGCCATGTTTATTGATGAAATCGCATATATCAGTATTATCTCATACTTGTTCCAGTTTGCGATAGTATTTATATTATTGTATAAAACCTCTATAAATAAAAGGCTGAACAAAGTATTTATCAATACTATAATAATTCCTATAATAAAATCTTTTTTGTAGCTGCTCATGGCTTTCAGGTTGTATTTAATTAATGCAGCCGTTATTCCAATGTTTTTAATCATATCCCTATCCCCCGTATATTGTTATGTTATTCCTACACTTGCTGAAAACAAACCTTATCAGCATGTAAAAAACAAGGATCCAAATTAACTGAATAATTATAAAATGTCCTCTTTCACCCATTCCGTTAATTAATATCATTACAGGTTCATAAATCATTCCTGAAAAAGGACTTAACCTTAAGGCTCTGCCTAGTTGTTCCGGAAAGAAATCCAGGGGAAGCATCCTTCCGGAAAAAAACATAAAAATAGTGCCCTCAAGGAGTGTGAGCCCCCAGCTGTTTTCGGTCCAGAATGTTAAAAGACCAAGCAGTACATCAAATAAAATGTATGTTATAACCCCCAGAATGGATAGAATAATGAACCATAGTACATTTTCACCAACCAGACTTGTTCCGGAAATAAACATGTAAATAATAAAAACAGGCGCAAGTATCAACACATTGCTGATACAAATACCCATATTCTTGTAAATCACCTGGTATGGATAGTACATTGGTTTTTCCAGATAATTTATAATATTTCCGCTCTTCATGTCCATACTCATAAAATATATATTTGGATAAGATGAAATTGAAGACAGAAATGTACTTGCACCTATATATATTCTATAGCTTTCATCTGTCCAGCCTGCAATGCTGTTGTTTTGGAAAATGCTGCTCCATAAAAAACTCAGAAAAATATATCTGAAAGCAACTCTGAAAATTAAGTCAAATATTATTCCAACATCATGAAACTGTATTTTATAACCCATCTTCATCCAAATTGCATGTTTTTTTATATTATTCATTTTACACCTACGCATATATATTACGAATTATCTGCTCGAAACCGGCGGATGATAAACTGAAATCTTCCGGTGACAGGGTTTGCTCCAGGATTTCCATTATCTTGAATGGTACGGAGTTGTCCTCCTTATCCACATATATGCAGATGTTATTATCCTTGCACTCAACATTTCTGATGGAATCCTTATAACTGTTCAGTAATGACGATATATCTTCCTGTGCCGGTGATATGCCTGCAGTTTTTATGTTTATTATGTACTCAGTTGCATATTCTTCATACAGAGAACTTAAGAGTCCATCAAAAATTAATTCACCCTTGTTCAAAATCAGTATACGTTCACACAGCTCTCCCACATCCCGCAAATCATGGGAAGTTAAAATAATTGTATTGCCTGTTTCCTTATGTATTTCTTTAATGACGTTATATATTTTTTCTTTAGTAAGTATATCCAGACCGATTGTAGGCTCATCCAAAAGTAATATTTCAGGCATATTCAGCAGGCTCCCTGCTATTTCACACTTCATCCTCTGCCCCAGGCTAAGCTGCCTTGCAGGTCTCTGTATTAATTCGTTAAGCTGAAGCATACCATCTAACCATTCTAATCTTTTATTAAATTCCTTTTTTGGTATTTCATATATTCTGCTTATAATGTCATAAGAATCAATAACCTGAAGGTCATTCCACAATTGCCCCCTATGACCGAATATGACGCTGATATACTTTTTCTGTTCCTCTGCAGAAATCTTTTCACCGTTCCGGGTTAGTTGTATCTCCCCTGACGTTTCCGACAATACCCCGCATAACAGCTTTGTCAGCGTTGACTTTCCCGCACCATTAAGCCCTATCAGTCCGCATACTTCTCCGGATTTTATTTCAAAGGAAACATTTTTTAATGCCTGAATCCTTCTTTTATTTTTTTTAAAAATAGTGTTTCCTTTTTCAGTTATTACATATTCTTTGGATATGTCATTTAATGTAATGTTCATTTTACATACTTCCTCTACTTAAGTGTCTGCTTTTGCTTATATATACAATCACCTGCTATTTATTCCGATTATAGTAAAGCCTGTAAAATGCACCTTCTCCAATAGGCGTTCTTTGGGCAAATTCTTCCGTGATTTCATATCCGCATTTTTTATAACATTCTATTGCTCTATTGTTCCAGGTACGTACTTCTAAATATATGGTACTTTCGGGAAATGTATGTAAAAGCCATTCCGTAAATACTTTTATAACTGTTTTTCCGATACCCATGGATAAGTAATCAGGATTTACTCCAACTCCCACCATGATACCGTTATCCTTTTCTACATATCTGCACATTGCTAACAGTTCATTGCTTTCAGAAATAAAAGCTTTGTATTCACTATCTCTTTTTCTGGATATTGTCAAAGAGTAGTTATTTTCAACCATTTCATTCCATGAAGGCATGTTGTATGTTTTGTATTCGCCAAAATACTCCCAATTACATATTTCTTTAGCATATTCTTTACTCATGGGAACCATTAAAATTTTCTCAAACATATTTACTCCTACTATATAGGTCATGGGATGTTTTCAGTTTTCGAAAGAGTATATTAAGAATCCCCTTTAACTTAATACCTTCGCCTGTTGCAATATTATATTTTCCGTATATTGCTTGCTACTATTATATCAGGAACCGGACTTTTTCGCAATATATTATTACCACCATATTCCATTTATGTTAATAGTGATTACCATTCACTGTTTAATATAATTATAGGTAATAAATTTTATCGAACTTTTCATATATTGTTTCTGACATATTATGTGTAATTAAAATTAAGGTATATTCAGGATTATTTAATAACAGATCTGTAATAACTGTTGCATTTTTGTGATCTAATGCTGATGTACCTTCATCAACGATAAAAAATGTTTTTTCCTGTAAAAATGCTCGTGCTATTACCAGTCTTTGCTTTTGTCCGCCCGAAATATTTTTGCCACTATCTCCCAAAACTGTATCTAATCCATTTGCCTGAGAATCAATAAAACTTCCTAAATTCACCTTTGACAAGACACATAACAATTCTTCGTCGGTAAAGTCTTCCCCCAATGTTAAATTAAATCTAATTGTATCATTAAATATATATGTATTCTGGTTTACGTAGGAAATCTGTTTTAAAATAGATTCATTTGCAAATTCTTTTAAATTATGTCCGTCAAAATTAATCATACCGCTATAATTAGAGTTTATTCCCAGTACAGCTCTGGCAATAGAAGTTTTTCCTGAACCGCTCTCCCCTAAAATTGCGTACTTGCCTCCCACCTTAAATTCGAAATTTCTTTTGTCAAAAATTTTTTTATCTCCATATTGTATTGAAAAATCATTTAGAGTTACTGAATGTGTTATTTCAGAAAGTTCTTTTCTGTTATCTTCGTTTTTTACACTTTTTATCTTTTCAAATATGAAGCTTGAGCTGTTCATTAGTACTATATTTGCAAAGAAGCTGTTAATTGCATTTAAAAATCTGTTTACAATGTTCGATACCGAAAAAATCATACCTACGGAAACTAAAGAAAAAGATGCCATTATTGCTGTAACTACCATAATAGCCTGTTCAAAGATCCTGAATATAACATCGCTGTACATAGTCATTTGTGCATTCTTCTTGTTGAATTTAAATTTTTCTGTTTCTAAAGGAGTATATATTTTACTTAATTTTTTCAATAAATTTTCTCTATTATTAAACACATAGAAAATTTCATATCCTGAAATTAAATCATATGCTTTCTGAGTAAAACCCTCATTAATTGTGGTCAATTTAGCCGTACTATCGTTTATGCTTTTTTTGAATACTCTTGGAACAATAGTAAGAATTACCGAACCTACTATTGTTAAACCAATTAATAAAGGATGAATTTTTATTAATGCCATAAAAGCAAAAAACAACGTGGCTAAAGAACTGGTCAAATTGAAAAAAGGAATAATAGAGTTTTTTTCAATTTGATTTATATCATTAACTATCCATGATGCATACTCACCCGGTTCTTTTTCCGCATATTCTTCAATGTTTAGTAAAGTTATTTTATTTAACATCGATTGCCTTAAGTCATTATTAAACGTCTTTATTAATCCGAAATTATATAATTCAGAAAAATATGCAGTTATAACAGACATAACCCAACAAACTAAAATGAATATTGCTGTAGTGATTGCATCCTTGATATTTTTTGAAACTGCAATATCATAAA
>DHUT01000105.1 GCA_002409285.1 Firmicutes bacterium UBA5227
AATTTCAGTCTTTTGGGCGATGTTGCGGGGATGAAGACTAACATATCTTGTAAGTGCCTTTGTTGCTTTAGCCTTTTCAAAAGCAGGGTCGTCTTCTATTTTTTTTGCCAGTTTAAAATAGGTTTCATATGTAACATAGTTTTGAAGTACATCTAGAATAAATTCTTCTTCAATTGCCTGTCTCATAGAATATAAATGAAAAGGATGAGGTAGTCCATCTTCGCCTATAGTTCCAAACATCTCAAGAGTTTTTGCTTTCGGTGTAGCAGTAAAAGCAAAAAAACTAACATTAGGCTGTTTTCCCCTTTTCCTTATTATCTTTAATATCTCTTCATCTGGGTCATATTCCTTCCCTTCGAACTCTTCATCAAGTTTTTCTGCTTCTTCAAGACTATTTGCTGACAGCACTTCCCGTAATGAAGCCATATTCTCCCCTGCACTGCTGGAATGGGCTTCATCTATAATTACTGCATATTTGCGATTTTTTAATTCCCCAACCTTTTCAATTATAAAAGGGAACTTTTGTAGGGTAGAAATAATGATTCTCGTTCCACCTTGGATAGCATCAGCCAATTGATTGGAGTCTTTATCTATTTTTTCAACAACCCCATGTTTATGCTCCAACTGATAAATGCTGTCCTGTAGTTGCCTGTCTAAAACCCTTCTATCGGTAATAACAATTACTGAATCAAATACAGAATTATCTTCATCATCATGAAGGTTAGCAAGCCTATAGGCAAGCCAAGAAATAGTGTTAGTTTTTCCTGACCCTGCACTGTGCTGTACAAGATAATTTGTCCCTGCTCCCTTCTCTTTTGCATCGGCTTCCAGTTTTCTTACTGCATCCAATTGATGATATCTTGGAAATATGACCTTTTCCGATGTATATGTAATTTCATCTATACCTTTCTTTTCTTCAACTTGAATAAATAAAAACTTCTTTAATATATCCATCAGGCTGTCCTTTTGAAGTATCTCTTCCCAAAGGTAAGCAGTTTTAAAGCCATTAGGATTATCAGGATTTCCGCATCCCCCATCATGCCCCTTATTAAAGGGTAAGAAGAACGTCTTGTCCCCAGAGAGCCTTGTAGTCATATAGACTTCTTCAGTATCTACTGCAAAGAATACAATGGTTCTTTTCTTAAATTGAAATAATAGTTCATTAGGGCTTCTATCTTTCTTATACTGTATAATTGCATCTTCGTAAGTTTGACCAGTAAAAGGGTTTTTAAGTTCAAGTACAACAACTGGAAGCCCATTTATACAGATAAGCATATCAATGCTGTTTTCATTTTTAGTGCTGTAGTGTACTTGTCTGGTCACAGATATGCGGTTCTTTTCATAGAGTTTCACTGTTTTCTCGTTTAATTTGCTGTCAGGCTGAAAATAAGCAAGGTCTAAGTATACACCGTAATCTTTAATTCCATGCCTTAATACATCAATCATACCACGATTGTTAAGTTCCCTATTTAATCGGCTTAGCACCTTAAATTGATACTGGTCTTTATAAATTTCTCTTAATTTGTCCATCTTTTTGGGCTGGGTATCCTCTAAGAAGTCAAATAGAATTTTTGTATCAAGGGCAAACTCTTTATTATAGTCATTAGGATTGCCCTTCACATATCCAGATTTTAAAAGATGTTCTTCCACATATTCTTCAAAGCCCTTTTCCGAAAGTTCCACTGGAGTTTTAGCCATTTTAACTCACCCCCTATGTTTTTAAAATTAACCTACTGCATAGTTCCTTACGTCAATTTTGCCTGTTACTGCTTCAGAAATAAGGGATTGGCGGTATTCTTTGAGTTTTTGGATTTGTGTACTTATATCAGATATTAAATCATCCATATTATTTATCAGTTTAATCAAATATTCGACAATCTCTTCTTGCTCCTTAATATTAGGCGAAGGAATTTTCAAGTTACCAATAAAATTCCAACTTGCACGTGGCATTTTGGCTCCATATGTTGATGAATTAACTACATCAATAAATATCGGTGATAGCATAAATAAGTATAAGTATTCTGGTAACATATTAGAAGTAGTTCTTAACACAAGAAGTTCCGATGTGCATCTGCCATTAAAATCTGCAACAATACATTTGGCTAAATAAGGTCTTAATTTCCCAAATAATACATCGCCCTTTCTAAAAATATTCGCTGTCTCTCCAACTGCTTGTTGTTCATCGTTGTTATTCATTAATAACTTTCCAGTTTTCGATTCAATACTTTCCAGCCCTATGTAAGTTTTATCATTGTCACTATCACTTGCTTTTACATTTCTTATATTTGATAAATATTTTATTTTCGTAACTTCCCAATGTTCTGGTATCTTCCCTATCCACTCAATCCCTGAATCCTTCACCCTAACATTCGGATTAAGTCCTTTAGTAACGGCTTCACTAATAACCGCTTGTCGCTTTTCCTGTAGTAGTTCTATCAACTTTTCATTATCAGCAATTAAGACATCTATTTCAGCAGTCTTTTGGTCAAGGAAATTGGCAATGGCTTTTTGTTCGTTCATATGGGGAAACCCAATAGTTATTCCACCTACTATATCAGTGTTTAAATTCAACTGTGTTCCCAACTTACCTAAACCTTTATAGGCCTCGCCTGCTTCAAAAATATAATATAAAAATCTATTGTCACCTTTAAAGTCTGGAAAATAAACAAAACCATCGTGAATACAACATTTTATTTTTGTAATACATGGTTTGCCCACCGTAGCACAGATACTGATAAATAGTTGGTCTGGGTTTAATTTCACGCTTAAACTTGCACCTAATGCAGATAACTTTTCCGTAGATTCGTTTAAGTACATTTTAGATGCAGTAACATCAGATATCCTTACCCAAGAATACTCTCCATCATCATCAAAGTATATTGGGTCATCTATTGGTCTAGGAGATGCTCCCCTCTTAACTCTAGTAAGGTGCTTAATTTTTACTACTTCCCACTCTTCTGGTATCTCCCCTATCCA
>DHUT01000035.1 GCA_002409285.1 Firmicutes bacterium UBA5227
TAGCTTAGGAATCAACAAAACAGACATAGCAGCAAGCTGTAGCTGTGCCCGAAACACAGTAGCAAGTGTATTAAACAAGGCTAAGGAAGCGGGTATAGCATATCCCCTGCCGGACGATATGTCAGACAAACAGCTTGCAGAAAATCTATTTCCCTCAGTAAGAACAAAGGTTACTTACAAAATGCCTGATTACGATTACGTACATCGTGAAATGGCTAAAAGTGGAGTTACTCTTACCCTTCTATGGCTTGAATACTGTGACAAATGCATAGAAGCAGGGGAAATCCCGTACAAGTCCACACAGTTTAATAAGTATTATGCTGACTATGTTAAAGCTACAAAAGCTACAATGCATATTACACGTAAGCCAGGAGAACGTATGGAAGTAGATTGGGCAGGACAAACTGCAAAAATTATAGATACAGATACAGGAGAAGAAATCTCTACATACATATTTGTAGCCACACTCCCCTATAGCGGATATTCGTATGTAGAAGCCTTTCTTTCTCAGAACCAAGAGAGTTGGATATCTGCACATGTAAACACCTACAATTACTTTGGAGGGGTTACAAAAATGCTTGTGCCGGACAATCTAAAAACAGGTGTTGATAAAGTGACAAAGAGTGAAACTATCATTAACAAGGTTTATCAGGAAATGGCACAGCATTATGATACCGCTGTAATTCCTGCAAGGGTACGAGCTCCCAAAGACAAGGCAACTGTTGAGAATTCAGTAGGCATAATATCAACATGGATTCTTGCAGTTATACGTAATCAACAGTTTTTATCCTTAAAAGAATTAAATGTAGCAATTAAAGAAAACCTTGAAAAGTTCAATAACAAGCCATTTCAGAAGAAAGAAGGCAGCCGTGCAAGCCTATTTTTGGAAGAGAAATACTTTCTAATGCCTCTTCCTAAAAGAGAATTTGAATTATCAACATGGAAGATTGCTACTGTCCAATACAACTACCACATAAGCATAGATAAGCAAAATTACTCTATTCCATATGAATATATTAAGCAAAAGGTTGAAGTAAGAATAACTAAAAATGTAATCGAAGTATTTTTTGAGAACAATCGTATTTGCTCACACCCAAGACTTTACGGCAGACCAAATCAATATAGTACTTCAGAAGCTCATATGCCCCTTAATCACCAAAAATATGTACAGTGGAACGGCGAACGTTTCAGGCAATGGGCATCTAAAATCGGAGAAGATACATCTGCAGTGATAGAATTATTCCTTACATCTAACAAGATAGAACAGCAAGGATATAAAAGCTGTATGGCACTATTAAAGCTTGCGGATAAATATTCCGTAAAAAGACTTGAAACTGCTTGTACTAAGGCATTTACATACACTCCAAGACCAAGCTTTAAAAGCATTTATGCAATCTTAAAATCAGGACAAGATAAAATTACAGACTCACAACCAACCTCCTCAAATACGTCAGAATATGGCTTCACAAGAGGTGCTGACTATTACACAAGGGGGAATGAGTAATGTTAAATGATAATACAGTATCAAAATTGCATGAAATGAAGCTGAGTGTTATGGCTCAGGCATTTAAGGAGCAGTTTTCTAACGATAACTTTAACTCAATGTCATTTGAAGAACGGTTTGGATTGCTTGTAGATGCCGAATGGATAACAAGGAAGAATAACCGTCTTACTAGGCTTATCAAAAATGCAGATTATTCTATAAGCGACGCTTGTGTGGAAAACATAGAATACCATTCAGACAGAAATCTCAATAAGGCACAAATTGCACGCTTATCAACCTGTAATTACATACAGGAATGCCATAACATAATTATTCTCGGTGCAACCGGCAGCGGTAAAACGTATATATCTAATGCTTTAGGTATGACAGCCAGCAGAAACTTCTATACTGTTAAATATATACGTGTACCTGACCTGCTTTCGGAATTAGCAGTCGCAAGGGGTGAAGGTACATACCGCAAAGTGATAAAGCAGTACAAGACGGTAAAGCTTCTAATTTTAGACGAATGGCTATTGTTTCCTCTAAAAGAAAGTGAAGCTCGTGATCTGCTTGAAATTGTAGAAGCAAGATATAAGAAGTCTTCTACAATATTCTGTTCTCAGTTTGAAGTCGCAGGCTGGTATCACAAAATTGGCGAACCTACTCTTGCTGATGCTATTTGTGACCGTATAGTACATGATTCCTACAACATAACTATTCATGGCAAAGATTCAATGAGAAAGAGAAAGGGTATTAGCGAAATTTAAGCCTTCGGCTTATTGGGGCTTTGCCCCAAACCCCAAGGTTTATCGCTTTGGTTTTCCAGAAGTGACGATTTAAAATCTTAAAGTGTGACGATATCGCATGAATTTGTCTACAATATCGTCACTTCCGCCAAACCTCAAATACCGCTCAGGTTGCTCCTCAGCATAGCCCTATCCTGTATTTGAGTAAAAGCAATTTTATGATACTATTTATATTTTTCACTGTCAATATTCAACTTATGCGGCTTATGTGCTCATTCTTCGCGGAAACAATGCTCAACCTACTGCGGTTTTGCTGCTCATTTTTAACGGTATATACA
>DHUT01000017.1 GCA_002409285.1 Firmicutes bacterium UBA5227
CATAAGGATGTAAATAATATGAATGAAGATAAAGAACTGTTCGGCTGTGATTGCGACGATGAAGATGAATGTGGCTGCGGCTGTGGCTGTGACCATGACCATGAAGAAGAAATAATGACTATCACTCTTGAAGATGGTACGGAAATGGAATGTGCCATCATAGCAATTTTCCCTGCGGGAGATAAGGATTACATAGCCCTATTACCATTGGAGAATCAGGAAGACGGTGAAGTGTTCCTATATGGATTCCAGGAATATGAAGACGGCACATTTGAACTTTTGAGCATTGAATCAGATGAAGAATATGAAGTTGTTACAAAAGCTTTTGATGAAATTCTTGATGAAGCAGAGTTTGATGAATTGTTAGAAGACGAAGACGAAGAATAATTAAAAGACAGCCCAGGCTGTCTTTTAATTATATTAAAAATAAAGCATTTGTATAATGTGACTATTGATTTTTTAAAATAACATCATGAGCTCCACCTTCAGTCAAAGATGTGGATGAAACTACAACCAGTCGTCCATCTTGCTGTAATTGTTTAATAGACTTGGCACCGCAGTTGCACATGGTGCTTTTTATTTTATGAAGTGTTGAGCCAAGACCGTCATCAAGCTTGCCTGCATAAGGCACATACGAGTCTACGCCTTCCTCAAACTGGAGACCTGCTTTTCCTCCCAGATCATATCTTGCCCAGTTCCTTGCTCTGTTGGAGCCCTCACCCCAGTATTCCTTTACATAACCGTTTCCGTACTTTATTTTAGCCGTAGGACTTTCATCAAAGCCAGCAAAATATCTTCCAAGCATTACGAAATCTGCTCCCATGGCTAATGCCAATGTTATATGGTAATCCAGGACTATGCCGCCGTCCGAACATATGGGAACGTAAATTCCGTTCTTTTCATAATATTCATCCCTGGCTTTCGCAACATCCAACACTGCGGACGCCTGACCTCTTCCGATACCTTTTTGTTCCCTTGTTATACAGATGGAGCCTCCGCCAATACCGATTTTAATAAAATCTGCACCTGAATCAGCCAAATAATTGAAACCGTCTTTTTCAACCACATTGCCAGCTCCTACTTTAACCTTATCACCATATTTTCCTTTAATCCATTTTATGGTGTCTGACTGCCATTCGCTGAAGCCCTCAGATGAATCAATGCATAATATGTCTGCACCCGCCTCAACCAGTGCCGGAACTCTTTCCTTATAGTCTCTGGAGTTAATACCGGCTCCTACAATATATCTTTTTTGTTTATCCAGAAGGGAACGCGGATTATCTTTGTCCTCAGAATAGTCTTTCCTGAAAACCATGTAAACTAAATTAAAATTATCATCAATAATAGGAAGGGAGTTTAATTTATGCTGCCATATAATGTCATTGGCCTCTGAAAGTGTGATTCCTTCATGACCAACTATGAGAGATTCACCCGGAGTCATAAATTCTTTGACCTTTTTGTCTAAAGAATCCCTTGTAATTCTGTAATCCCTGCTGGTTACAATACCCAGCAGTTTTCCGTCGGAAGAGCCGTCTTCAGTAATGGCCATTGTTGAATGTCCGGTTTTTTCTTTAAGCTCAAGAACATCCTGCAATGTATTGTCAGGTGTAAGATTTGAATCACTGATAACAAAACCTGCCTTGTATTTCTTAACCTTGCGAATCATTTCCGCTTCGCTTTCAATTGACTGTGAGCAATATATAAATGATATTCCACCGTTTTTAGCAAGGGATATGGCCATGTTATTGTCAGAAACAGACTGCATGACTGCGGATGAAAAAGGAATGTTTAATTTTAATTCCGGTTCCTCACCTTTTTTATATCTGCAAATAGGTGTGCTTAAATCTACATTTTCAACAATACAATCCTTTGTGGTGAGATTTGGCAGAAGTAAGTATTCTCCAAATGTTCTGGAAGGTTCGTTGACAATTTTTGCCATGTTGTTTCTCCTTTTCATATGTAAATAATTATTTTTGAGGTTATCACAATGAGGCAGTATTGTCAATATCTATTTCGGCATTTGTAATTGACGGAAGAATTATTGATTGATATAATAATATCAAATAGTTTTCGGGAGGAGAAATGATTTGGGAAGCAAGGTAAAAGTATGGACAAAACAGCATGCTGACATTTTATCCGACTTGGAGAAAAGCGGAAGATACATCGTGAAAAAAGAATATATTCATCAAAAAATGGGAGAGCATGCTCAGTTATATTTTGAGGTATATAACTGGTATCGAAAGGCTGCAGAAAAAATTGTGCTAGCACCCGGTGATGTGGAATACCCGATTTGGGTATCATTAAACGAAAATGAGAAAATTGGAAACAGCGGAGGAAATGTACTTTTGGAAATCGAGGTTGATGAAGACATACTCATTACCATGGATATGGACAAGTGGGGACGTATTGTAAACTATATGTATATACCAAAAAGTGAGGCAGATCAGGAGGAACATGATAGAATGCTTGAAAATTACAACACTAATGACTGTTCTGCATACATGTCCCCATTTTTTCCGGTAATTAAGAAAAAGATACAGAAAAGCTGGGACAGACTTTTTGATGACAGCTATACATTAACACCCGTCAGGGTAGGAACAATATGGGAGTTGAGAAAAGAATGGATAACAAACATATATATGTAACACTGTATACAGTCCAGCCGGACAGCATTTTGAATAACCTTAAACAAAGCGGTTATCACACTGCAAAAATGCAGTTTATAAAAGAAAAATACGCAGAGGTTGCACAGGTATTTGTGGATGCTTATAAATGGTATACACACAATGCGGAGAAAATCGTACCACGGCCGCCGGATGCAGAGTCCGCAGTTTGGTGCTACAAAGATCCAAAATATATAGAAAAGCATGAGGGATATAAAATTTTAAGGCTATATGTGCCTGTTGAAAAGGCGGTATTTTTTAGGATGAGTGACTGGAATAAACGTCTTAACCTTCGCTATATTGGTAAAACACTTCAAGAAGAGGATTCATATAATCAAAAGCTTTTGAAGTACGGAGTGGACTATGAGGGAAATGTATACCTAACCTCATTTTACCCCCAGTTGAAAAGTGAACTGATAAAAAGTTGGCAGAACCTGTTCCGCTATGACGAGCTTGTCAAAGAGCAGGGAGATTTACTGTTCGATGATATGCAGGCTGGAATATGGCACCTGGAGTGGGAATGGGTACAGGAAATACTATAGCATAAAAAACCCTGTGTCTCAGTAGACATAGGATTTTTCTGTTAAAGATAACGATAATTTCATAATTTTTTTGACTCAAGCCAATTGCTTATACTTACCCATGCAATTAAAAGCAGTACAATTGCTATTCCCAGGAAAATAAGTATCCATTTCAGATTTTGGACAAGAGAAATGCCCATTTTTAAAAATGAAATGACTAACGAGGGAAATCCTGAAATAAAGTTCTGTATTTCCTGTCCCATTTCAATGGTGTTTACGCTTAGATGATGATAGCCAAAGGACAAATGACCAATTGCATATTTTCCAATACTGCTGTTACCTACGGCACCATAACCTATAGCCAGGTTTCCTGCTGCAAAGGCTCCCATAGCTAAATTTCCCAATGCAATAAGCAGACCTATAGCAATATTGCCGAAGCATAAAAGACCGAGACCTATATTCGACAGAGATATAACACCTATTGATATATTACCGAAGGAAATAATTCCGCAGCTCAAATTGCCTATTGCGATAACACCCTTTGCACGGCGGCCAATTGCTATAAAACCTTTGGCAGCAGGTACTCCTCTGATGCTTTGATTTCCATCCCTTCCTGTCCTGATCATTTCCTGTCGTCTGCCTTTCACAATATGTATCAGTGGCATTCCTAAGATAGTCTTACTTGATTTATATTCAATAAATGGACGTGAAACTATCTCGGAAGTTATATAGTTTTCATAGATACCAGACGCAATGTCATCAGGTTCACCCATTCGCTCCATAGCTTCTTTTTCAGAATATCCCTGAGCTAAGATGGAATCAAATTCCTGTAATAAATCCTGAATAATTTTCTTTTTATACTTTCTTGGTAAACAAGTTCTATCTGCAATTTCATTGATGTATTGTTTTTTTGTCATAGTACCCTCCTATTCATTAAGTATCCTCTCAATATCACCTGAAAAGTCAAGCCATAGCTGGGTTGCCTCCTTTAAGACAGAGCGTCCCTTTTCAGTTATCAGATAATATTTTTTGGGAACACCTCTTGATTGTGATTGCTCCCATCTTGTTTCCATCAGCCTTTCATCTTCCAGGCGATAAAGAATCGGATATAAAGTACCCTCCTTGATTTCAAAAAATCGGCTCTTCTCGTTAAGAGAGCTTATTAACTCATATCCATACATTTCACGGATAGATAAAAGCTTTAAAACAACAATTTCCAAAATTCCTTTTTTAAATTGTTTCAAATAACGGTCATCCAAGCTCTCACCTCTTTTTATAACATAGTATTTAGTATTACAAAGTATATTGTAAAGCATAGATGCATATATGTCAAGAGTCAAGAATCATAAAATTTATAAATGAATTTTTCCGAAAAACCTTTCATAAAAAAATTTTATTAACGCAGGGCGGTTGGTTACATTCATTTTTTTGTAAATATTAAGTATATGCTTTTTTATTGTGTTTTCTGAGACGAATAAGTTATCCCCAATTTCTTTATTTGAGTATCCGTTGCATATTTCTGTGACAATCTGATATTCTCTTTCGGTCAGATTAAAATCCCGCATCATCTTATTTTTAATATTTTCATTACTTTTTACCTGAGGGTGCAATTGGCAGACACGCTGGGTCAGATGAGGCTTTATATATTCTAAAATAAATAAATCTCTTTCTGTAAAGTCGTGATTTTCCTTTTTCCTGAACATATTGGCAAGTCCAAGCAGAAGGTCATCAGACATAATATATATGCTGCAGCAGTAATGCATGCCTATGGGTTCAAAAATGTTTTTGTAAATTTCACTTTTTTCACGTATTGAATCTGGTAGAATATCAGTTTCCCTAACTACCATCGATTCTTTTTGGTGAAGTATCCATGCCCCATAGTCAGAAGATTGTAAATTCTCATATGTTTTGAACAGCTCATTGCTGTCTTTAACCTTGTCAACAGGATGGTTATAAGCGATAGGATCTGTAAGCAGTTTTTGACCGTTAACATTGTTTCCGGTAAAAAAGGTTCCTACGTCAAAAGGAACAATCTTTTGGATATTTTTAAAAAAAGAAATTCTTATATCCTTTGTTCCCGAATTATATAAATCAAGTATTAAATCTGAAATATTAGATAATTCATTTTCGGTAAATTTGGTCATATTATTTCTCCTGAGGATGTATTTAATATATTTAATCTTTATGGTGATAATATTATAACAAATTTACTTTAATTTGTCTAATTAAAGTACTACTTTAGTAGCGTCTTAATAAAAAAGCATAAATTGGTGTAATTTATTATATTATAACTTACCGGTATAATTTACATGGTAATTTTATTAACAATAAACATGGAGGATACTAAATGAAGCAATTTAAAAAATTAACAATGCCAATAATAGCTGTATTACTTTTATCGGTACTTTTGTTACCGGGATGTACCAAGGTTGAAGATAATACAGATATAGGGGAAAATGATTCGGTTGCAGAAAATGAAACACCTGTTGCCGAAACAAATGATGAAACTGAAACCATAAGTACTCAGGTAGTTGTGGTTGGCTCAGGTGCCACAGGATTATCTGCATCTATAGAAGCAAGACAACAGGGCCTGGATGTTATAATGCTTGAGAAAAATGCTTTTACAGGCGGAACAACCAATACTGCAGAAGGCTACGGCGGTTTAAACAGCAATTATGCCGAGAAACAGGGAATCCATTATGACGTAAGAGAAGTATTCTTTGCAGCACAGGAGTTCCATCACTGGGCAACTGATCAGGACATTATTATGAAACTGTATGAGAACTCGGGAGAGGGTGCAAACTGGCTGGAATCCTTAGGAGTTGAATTTGAGGTATTAGCACCCAATGGAAATAACAAATATAACACATGGCACATATATAA
>DHUT01000064.1 GCA_002409285.1 Firmicutes bacterium UBA5227
TGCGTATTTCGGCGACATCCGGACACTGATTTCGGGAATATCCGGACAGCATATCGGAATTATCCGGACAGCGTATCGGAAACATCCGGACACCTTGTCGAGCTAACAAACTAACTGGTAACCTTAAAGCATTATGCTTTAAGGGAGGCCAAAAATGAGGAGGCTGGACATGTCAAAAGTCAAGGAAATACTCAGGTTAAAATTTGATGTGGGATTATCTTTAAGGGATATTGCAGCATCATGCAATTGTGGAAAGTCAACCGTTGATGACATACTCAAAAGAGCGCAGAATGCCAATATCTCTTGGCCGTGTGACCTTAACGACAAAGAACTTCTAACTTTGATTTATCCCCCCGCAGAAGCCCGTAAAAAGGTAATAGAACCGGATTTGAACTACATTTTTAATGAAATGAAAAAGAAGAATGTGACACTCATGCTTCTGTGGGAAGAATATAAGAGGGACAACCCCGGTGGCCTAATGTATACTCAATTCTGTGAACGATATAGGAATTTCAAGAGAACCAATCAGATAACCATGCACATTGAACACAAGGCCGGAGAAGAGATGCAGGTCGATTGGGCTGGTAGTACACTCCCATACATTGAGCCTTCCAGCGGGGAAGAAAAACGGGCATACATATTTGTATCAGTTCTTCCGGCGTCTGCATATCCATTTGCTTACGCCTATGGGGATATGAAACTTCCGAATTGGATTGATGCTCATGTGAGAGCTTTTGAGCATTATGGTGGTGTTCCTAAAATTACAATTCCCGACAATACCAAGACGGCCGTTAAGGTTCCGAGCTTGGTTGACCCTCAGCTTAATACAAGCTATCTGGAAATGGCTCGGCATTATGGTACTACTTTAGTTCCAGCCAGGCCAGGAAAGCCCAAGGATAAAGCTGCTGATGAAAACATGGTTGGGAATATTTCCAGGCACATCATAGCAGCTCTTCGTAATCATCAGTTTTTTAGCCTGTTTGAGATTAACCAAGCCATAAAGATTGAACTTGCCCGGTTTATCAACAAGCCGTTTCAGAAGCTCGAAGGTAATCGGTTATCAGCATTTGAAACCATTGATAAACCTGCCCTTAAACCTTTGCCTGCTACCTATTATGAGTATGCAGATTGGATAGATGCAAAAATAGCTTTTAACTACCATATTGAATACCAGGGCTTTTTTTATAGCGTTCATTATTCCAACATTGGTAAATTTTCAAGAATCCGAGCCACTGCTTTAATGATTGAGGTATTTGTTGACGGTATAAGGATTGCAGCTCATAAGAGAAACTTTAATGCCTACAAACGGTATACAACACTGCCGGAACATATGCCTGAATCCCATAAAGCTGTTACCGCATGGAACTCAGAAAGATATTTATCTTGGGCTGAGAAGATTGGACCTCAGACCAAACAACTGATTGCCAATATTCTTGATAGCCGGGAGTATCCGGTACAGACCTATCGTTCCTGTATGGGCATTATGAGGCTCGCTTCAAGCTATTCTGCTGAAATTGTTGAAGCAGCAAGCAAGGTAGCAATTGAGAAAAGGACCTGCAACTACAAGTATTTCAGTATTATCCTCAGACAAATAAATTTGAAAAAATGCACCCCTAACAATGAAAAAGTGGTATCAAACAGCAATTTGCGTGGAGCTAAAGCTTATACTGGAGGTGGGATAAATGCTTAAAAATCAAACAATCGAAAAACTCCGGGATATGAAGCTTAAAGCCATGGCGCAAATGTTAAGCGAGCCAAACCCATCCGATCTGGAGTTATCCTTTGAAGAAAGACTTGGCCTCATGGTTGAGAAAGAGTGGATGGCTAAGAAGAACTCCAAGATAAAACGATTGCTAAGGAATGCCAATCTTGGGTTAAATGCATGCATAGAGGATATCGAATACTCATCGAACAGAGCTATAGATAAGCAATCCATCCTCGAGCTTGCAAGCTGCGGTTTTATCGAAAAGTCCTTGAACATTATCACCACTGGGAAGACTGGCAGTGGAAAAACCTACCTGATTTGTGCCTTTGGGCATAATGCCTGTAGAAAAGGTTATACCGTCAGATACTACAGAATCCCGGAGCTTCTTCTGGAAATCCAAGATGCCAAAGCACATAACCGTTACTCAAGATTCATGAAAGGGCTTCAAAGCACCCATCTTCTGATTCTTGATGATATTGGCTTAAAATCGTATACGCTTGAGGAAAGTCGCGATATTCTGGAGATTGCAGAATCTCGTTACAATAGAGGCTCTATGGTTCTCGCTGGACAAATAGCTCACGGTCAATGGTATGATCTTTTCCCTGATCCTACTATTGCTGATGCAATAATGGACAGGATAATCCACAACTCCTATATCCTTGAGCTTGATTCAAAAGTTTCAATGAGAGAGATTATGGCTATGAAGAAAATGCGAGATACCGAAATTTAAATAATGTAAATTTTAGTTGCCGAAAAGCAGCAATTATTTTACAATCAAACTAGCCGGCAAAGTGTCCGGATGCCTCCGGTTTCGTGTCCGGATGTTTTCGGAATCGCCGTCCGGATGTTCCGGTATACGCATTGTTTCCCAAATATCAGGAAAGTTCAATATAAGATTTGTGATGCTTTCACTGATTTTTTCAATTAATTTTATATTAACAACCTTTATAGTATCTTTTAATTGATGGATATTTCGAGAATCTACATAGATATATATATTATTTTCAAACCATATATTATCTGAACCACCGGAAAAATTATTGCTGATATCAATTATATCGGTTATGGCCTTTTTATTTAGCTGATCAATCAATGATTTAGCTGTTTTTTGTAAATTGTTGTTGCTAAAATAAATATTTAATGTTGGATAATCAATATCCCCGATGCAATCTATATTAATATTTATAACATTTTCATACCCATATAGATTTTGAATTTTTTCAGCAAAAGACTTGCTTCCTAATTTGCCTATTTCTTCTGCGTTAAAAAATGCAAAAAAAATATCGCTGTTCAAACTTTCTTTTATGGTTGAATTTGAAAGATTTTTAGCTATTTCAAGTAATGCTGTTGTCCCGGAAGCGTTATCAACAGCACCTTGGAATATCTGATTATTTAAACTGCCTATATGATCAAAATGAGCACTCAGAACGACTGCTTTTTTTGCATCTTTTCCTCTTATTAACCCTATAATATTGTTGTCAAGCTTCTCATTTAAGGTATAACTGCCTTTAATATGCGCAACAGATCCCAAGTTTTTAACTAAATATTGATAAGCATCTTTTGTAACATAAAGCATTGGTTTAT
This sequence comes from Firmicutes bacterium UBA5227, assembly GCA_002409285.1. Lineage (GTDB taxonomy): Bacteria > Bacillota > Clostridia > Tissierellales > Sedimentibacteraceae > Sedimentibacter. The sequence continues at coordinate 3,290 of DHUT01000064.1, forward strand.
CAGATATTCTCATCTTATCAGGAGTAAAAGGCTTAAGCTCGTTATTTTCTTTTACGAGAATGCCTTTTACTATATCATCCGATAAAAATTCATTCAAATTGTCTACGTTGTCTAATAAAACAATACAATCATTAGTGATAGTATCTCCTGTTGATAATGGATACTTTAAATCCGAGTTTGATATTTTATTGACTGAAAAATCTTTACCAAAAGTAAATTCTTTTTGCCCAAGCTCAAAACTAATATCATCCATATTTAAATAATTATATTTAAATTCGTCTTTAAATGTTCCATCAAGTTTTTCTAAACCAAAAGAGTTTAATGAACTAATAAGAAATTCCTGTGTTAATAAATTTCCATATGTATCTATTAATCTTCCATTACACTCTTTGCTGGTAAGAAATTTAAGAGTTTCGCCTACAGACTTATGTGGATTTATTTGTGTTTTCTTATTACATGTTGTTAATATAAAAATTGAAAATAATAAAATTAAAATTGATACTTTAAAAATTTTCTTCTTCATATTTTTCCTTTTTTCATCTTATTGGATAAGGGCTGACTTTATCAGTCAGCCCCATGAGGATATTTAATCCCATCCTTCACATACAGTTTTTGATTCAGTTTCAATATCATAATCTGTCCAACTACATTCTGTACAAGAATAATTAACGGTTACCAATCTTCGATAATTATGGTCTACACCATAAAAATGATGGCTACATGGTGTATTATTGACATATTCCCATACAGAATATTTGTACTGAGTAATTACTCTACCTTCATTACACTGCGGGCATGGTTGAGCTGTGATACTTGCGTTTACAAATGTAGTCATACTCATCTAAAAGGTACCCTTAAAATAGGTAAAATGTATGTAATAGTGACATTGATGGTAAGATTAAGAATTGATTTAAGTGTGACATATAATAATGTTTATACAAGAAATAATTTTTTGTATATATTTATTATATACATCTATAATATGGTTGTCAAGTCTCAGATTTATTAGAGAAGTCAACACTTTTTCGGACA
>DHUT01000058.1:0-17735 GCA_002409285.1 Firmicutes bacterium UBA5227
AAGTTATGAAAATGGTTCATAACCCCATTGGTGCCTTTCGCAGAAAAGTGGATTTATAAAAATGTAAAAACGTCCCTGATGAAAAAGGGCCGTAAGACAATTGGATACCTGCAAAATTGCAAGGACGAGGGAAAGAAGCTGGTACAGGTGTGCCCGGCTAACAGAGATCAGTACTTTGCAATGGCTGCTGAAATGGCAGGATGTGATATTCTGCGTCTGACTACTCCAGGCGAAAATATCGAAATGCAAATTGCGAACGCTCCATGGTGGATTCGTACTGTACGTGATGCTGCTAAATACATTCATATTAATTTTTATATGCAGACTCCGACATATTATTCCAAGGAAGAAGCTTTGAAATACGGTTCCATTTATATGGCTAACGGTGCAGATTCTCTGCTTGTTATGGGAATAAGCAACGAAACACTTAAATACATGTCTGACAACCATCTGGTGGTGTTTGGTCATGTGGGTGCTCTGTCAGGATGGCAGACCAGCAAGTATGGATATAAACGATTGGGTAAGACTTCTGAAGACGCTATGAAAGTTTTCAGGCAGGCCTATGAATATCAGGAAAATGGGATGATGGCCATGACTATTGAGCTTACTCCTATCGAAGTTACCAATGCAATTGCTAAGAAGTTACGTGTTCCTGTAATTTCTATTGCTGCAGGTGGTGCAGCTGATGGTTCAGAGATGGTGGACTTCGACACTTTCAACATGATGCCATCCCTTGCTTCTCATGCCAAAGTCTATGCTGATTTCTTCAGGTGGGCTGCTACAGCATATGGCGGCTGGGCAAATGATGTCCGAACAGGAGCATATCCTGAGGACAAGCACGGTTTCCATATGGAAGAGAAAGAACTTGATAAGTTCCTGAATCTATTAGAGCAGAAATATTAATAGTAATTGATAAACCGGAAGGTGAAGATATGAATATTGATGCTCAAACTATCTATTCAATGGCTGAAAAAAGCACCCTTGGGTTTCATGTCTTCCCGGTCCTGATAAAGAATAATCTGTTATAATAATCCCCCGGGAGTTAAGTATATTCCGGGGGATTGCTTTATCTCGTAAGCAGCATATTAACCCATCAAACGCAGTATAAGTTCCTGCTTTGAAGAAACTTGCATCTTTTTATATATGTTTGAAATGTGTTTATAAGTAGTTGATTTTGAAATATACAGAGACTTACTAATAGTTTCCGGAGTAAGCCCCTGACATAACATATTAGCGATTTCCACTTCTCTTGGAGTGAGATTTGTCGTTTCCCACGGAGTTTGATTTATAGTTTTTCGACTTGTTTGCTGTGAGAAAAAATTTTTATGTAAATTATTTAAAATTGGCAGTAAAAGGTAAACAATATTACATTCATCATCTTTAAAATTCTCATTTTTTGTTTTATCAAGGGAAAATACAGTTCTTGGCATTCCGTTTAAATCGAACAGGGGAAACCCAAGGGAGTATTTAATACCGCGTGAATGAATATATTCAGGAACAAATTCGGCTGAAGGTTCTTTTTCCCAGGAAATAATGCTGATTGTAGGTTTTTCAGGTTTTTCACGCAAGTCTTTATCAAGACGATAACGACCGCTGTCAGTTTTTGAGTAGTATTCAAGATACAGGCTACTCCATTGTTTGTCTATATTCATAAGATATTGATTTGTTACTTTCCTGTTTCCATCTAAGAAGTACACAAGAGACTGATCAAATTGGCATAAATTTTGAAGACCGGTCAAAACTTTAATAGAGAAAGCTTTAAGCTCATGTGCACTGCTGCATGAAAGAATGAAGTCATAGATTTTTTCCCAAGGTATATTCATGTTATACTCCATAACAATTATCTCCAATCTCCAATATATTCTAAAATCTTTCGTTAGTATAATACTAAGGTATAAATTAATTTTATTAGAGGCGCCTGTAAATGTCAATAGTAGAAAGATATATTCAAGTTTTTTTAAAATAAAGACGTAGAGCCATGATTATAAAAATTAGCAGATATAATGTTCATACTTTGAATGGGCATTTTTTGTTTTATTTTATTGCAAAAATTTATAAGGTATAGTACAATAGCAAGAGAACATACATTCGGTTAAGAAATCTAAAGTGGATAAAAGAAAGGAAGTGAGAGGTAAAGAATGAAGAACAGAACCTACATATCAATAGACTTAAAATCATTTTATGCTTCTGTGGAGTGTAAGGAACGGGGACTTGATCCTCTTACAACTAATCTTGTTGTGGCAGATCCGGAACGTACTGAAAAAACTATATGCTTAGCTGTCTCTCCCTCTCTTAAAGCATACGGTATTCCTGGCAGGGCAAGATTGTTTGAAGTTGTGCAAAAGGTAAAGGAAGTAAATGCAAAGCGTCTGCTTAATGCGCCGAGTAGAGTTTTTTCAGGGTTTTCCTTTAGTGATACAGAACTGAAATGTTCTCCAAATATGTCAGTAGACTATATTGTCGCCCCACCGAGAATGGCACTTTATATAGAGTACAGTACAAAGATTTACAATATTTATTTAAAATACATTGCACCTGAAGATATTCATGTCTATTCCATAGATGAAGTATTTATTGATGCAACTGATTATTTGAATACCTACAACCTTTCATCCCGTGAACTTACCACAAAAATGATTCTTGATGTCCTTAATGCAACCGGAATTACAGCATCGGCCGGAATTGGAACAAACCTGTATCTGTGTAAAATTGCTATGGATATTCAGGCAAAGCATGTACCGGCAGATCAAAATGGTGTAAGAATTGCTGAGTTGGATGAAATTAGCTATCGGCATTTGTTATGGTCACATAGACCTTTAACAGATTTCTGGCGCATTGGCAAAGGCTATGCAAAGAAGCTTGAGGGTCAGGGACTCTTTACTATGGGAGATATAGCAAGATGTTCTCTTGGTAAGCCTACAGATTACTATAACGAGGATTTGCTTTACAGACTATTTGGAATTAACGCCGAGCTGTTGATAGATCATGCGTGGGGATGGGAGCCATGTACAATTGACGATGTTAAAGCGTATAAACCAAGTACAAACAGCATTGGTTCGGGGCAGGTGCTTCAGAGTGCCTATAAATTTGACAATGCTAAGTTGATTGCCCGGGAAATGACTGATTTATTGGCACTTGACCTGGTGGATAAAAGGCTTGTAACCGACCAGATAGTTTTAACAGTAGGATATGATATTGAAAATCTCACAAACCCGGATATAAAGAAACTATATCATGGACCGGTTACAACAGACCATTATGGTCGTTCTGTTCCAAAATCAGCTCATGGTACAGTAAATCTTGGAAGGCAGACATCCTCTGCAAAATTGATTTTGAATTCAGTCACAGAATTGTTTGAGCGTATTGTTGATAGAAATCTTCTGGTCAGGAGAGTAAACATTACGGCAAATCATGTTGTAGATGAGTCAACCGTTCATATGAAGGACAGTAAAAACAGTGTTGAACAGCTTGATCTCTTTACTGATTATGCTGCTTTGCAGGCAAAAAAAGAGGAAGAGAAGGCTGAACTTGAACGTGAAAAAAGGGTACAGCAGGCAATGCTATATATTAAAAGTAGATATGGAAAAAATTCTATTTTAAAGGGTATGAACCTTGAGGAAGGGGCTACAACATTAGAAAGGAACAAGCAGATTGGAGGGCATAAAGCATGAGTGCAAAATATGATGACATTATCAATCTTCCACACCATGTTTCTACGAAACGCCCTCACATGTCAGTAGGGGATCGGGCGGCGCAGTTTTCACCTTTCGCAGCTCTGACAGGTTATGGTGCCGCTATTAAAGAAACAGCCAGGCTGACTGATGAGAGAATTGAACTGGATGAATATATAAAGGATGACTTGAGTCACAGGCTGCAGATTGTGGTAGACAGTATTAAGGAGCAGCCTGAGATATCAATAACATATTTTAAACCGGACGCCAGGAAGGATGGCGGTTCATATGTTACTGTCATAAGTGCAGTTAAAAAGGTGGATGAATATAAACGGGTTGTCGTTATGCCGGATGGAACATTAATTTCTGTTGATGAGATAATCGGTATAGATGGGGAAATGTTTGAAAGCATTATTTTTCGTTCGTGTAATGAATGAACACAATTGAACACAATATACTCTTGGCTTCAGGATATATTTTAAATATTTATCAGGGAAATTGGGTTGAATCTAAAGGCTGAATGCTTTATTTATATAATATATTTTAGATAGAATATGAAATTTTTTGGAACTGATTCTGGCGACGGAGGTCGAAGTTATATAGTGTTTCGAAGTAGTTGGTCGGGCGGTTCGATTTTCACCTTTTGCAGTTCGTTCTGCTTTGTATTGACTATGAAAAAGGTATATGTTAGTATACAATAAAAAAATAAGAGGTGATTTTATGTATATTGTGAATTATACTTCTGATGATTTTAAAGATATTTGTGATAGGGTAGATACTGTAATAATACCCGTAGGTTCAGTAGAGGCTCACGGTCATCATCTTCCTTTAGGCACAGATATATTTTCACCAAGATTGTTTTGTAAGGAAATAAATGAAAAAATCGGAGACAGAATTTGGATTGCTCCGGAAGTACCTTATGGTCAAAGCTATGATTTGTCCATATACCCCGGTACAGTTACAGTACCTTCTGAGGTAATGGCAGACTATCTTTTCCATGTGTGTAAAAGCTTTTATAATAACGGACTTAAAAATATAGTTTTTTTAAATGGACATGGAGGAAATATAACGGCTCTCGGTTTAGCTGCGGAAAAACTGGTGGATTTAGGAGCAGTAGTTGTGACTATCAACTGGTGGCTGGATTTTTCTAAGGATATACTTACTGTAACCGAAGGACAGGGGCATGCCGGAGAGGATGAAACATCAGCTGTATTGTACTATAATGAAAGCTTAGTTCAAATGGAAAAGGCTACAAAAAATTTTAATAAGCAATTATATCCTGTGAAATTTAAAGACAGGGGAAAAACTATTTTCCGAGATGCTATTACAGGAGATGCGACTTTAGCTTCCAGGGAAAAGGGTGAAAAAATATTTGATTTATTAGAAGACAGGATAATAAATATAATAAACCTTATGGAAAAAGGAAAGTATTTTGAATAACCACAATTTAAAAGCGAAAATAAAGGCGGTCTTTGACCGCCTTTATTTTCCTATTATACATTGAAAATAAGGAACGCCCGGGCGAATTCAAAAAGCATGATTTTACCATTAAAACACGAGAGGAAAATGGAACCTGGGTGATAACTTGGGAATGGAGTGAATGTCTGAAAATTTCTTAATGTGAATTTTACAGCGCAATTAATTCACAACAGTTTTTTCTTGATTATTTCCCGAACAGGAAATACAATAGATGGGAAGAGATTGAAATTGAGAGAAATACTTTAGAATATATTTGCCGGAAGAAAGGGTGCTGCATATCAAAAAAACAATTTATAATCATAGGTTGCTGTCTATTATATTAGCAGCTCTTTTAACAACAGCCATATTGACGGTACTGGTAAATCTCACTTGGCTAATGGGGGGAACCCAAAAAAGCATCACTGTCATGGAACAAAATGGGATTTATGATTTAACGGATATAAAAGATTTGGAAAAAAAGGTTATTAAGATGGTGCCCGGAGATACCTATTACCCTAATATATACCTGATGCCAGATAACGTGGATATAGCCATACCGGAAAATATTACTCGCTTTGAAGAAATCAGAGCAGAATACCTCTCGCAGCGGTTCGTTCTGAAGATGCCGGAATACAGAGGCATATATTCCCTGACCTTCAAGCTTTCCGGACGACATGCAATCAGGGTATATGTAAACGGTGAACTGATGGCACAAAACGGGCAATTGGGTACCACAAAGCAGGATACCGAGGTTTGGGAAAACAACATTACATTTCACGGAAGCGTAGTAAATGGGGAAATAGATGTTCTCATTCACAGCGCACAATTTTAAATTCTCATTTTAATAGATAAAGCTTTAAGTTCATGTACACTGTTGCATGAAAGAATGAAGTCATAGATTTTTTCCCAAGGTATATTATTGTCTGTTCCCGGTTATATAAATATCTTCATGAATGCCATGAGAATTAAAATTACTCCGCTTACCCAGGCAAAGTTAAACGGCGTTTTGCGTGCTATCTTTGTACCAATGCGGCAGCCACCCAATAAAAATACTGTGTTGGTAATGAGTGACCATAAGAATACCAACAATCCATTCGCATTGCCCATTGCAGCGCCAAATCCCACAGCAAGACCATCCAGAGAAAGACCAAAGGCAAGAGATACGGCCTCGGCTTTGGATATACTTTTTGACTTATCTATGTCGGCTTCTTCGGGATCGGCATATAACGATAAGATAAAACGTAAGCTGAATGCGGAAAACTCTACTTGTTTTTTAAGATTTGTGTGTCGGCGTATGAAAGATTTCATTAAACAGTCAATCAGCTTTGTGAGTCCCATGATAAATAAGATTGAAAAGCAAAGCACTGTGGTCAACCAAGTGGGAATGTATTTTTTAACATAAGAGCCCAGCAGCATAGAAACAGCTACAATGCCGCTGCAAATAAAACTTATGATCCCAACGGATGAAAAAGGTACCTTTATTTTATTGCTTCCATAAGCAAAGCCTGCAGCAAAAGAATCCACCGACAAGGACGATGCCAATGCAGCGGGTTCCAAGATGTGCAAAAACATAATAGCCCTCCTAAAAATAATCCAATAAATTATATTATGGGATTGAGGGTGTTTTTGTTACACTTGCAGTATAACTTTCTCCGTCCAACAGGTAGTCATACACACTATACTTAAAATCATTTTATGCTTCTGTGAAGTGTAAGTAACGGGGGCTTTAACCTCTTACAACTAACCTTGTTGTAAAAGCGATCTTAGACCGCCTTTATTTTCCTATTTGTATAATTTTATGGTTGTAAGTATATTCATGTAATCGGTGAGAAATAGAAATTACTGTTCTGCCTTGAGATGCGCGGTTTAATGCTTCCATAATCTGACGCTCCGTATTGCTGTCGAGATTTGCAGTAATTTCATCCAGCAGCAGGATTTTCGGAGAAGCGGCTATTGCCCTTGCAATAGACAGCAGTTGAAATTGTCCTTGCGAAAAAGCAATATTCTCTGCAGGCGTATCATATCCCTTTGGCAGATTTAATATATTTTCATGCAATCCAACTAATTTTGCTGCATCCTCCACCTGTTTGAGGCTGATTTCAGGGCTGAACAAGGAAATTTGTTCAGCAATTGAACCGGCTACGGGATGAAAGGACTGCTCCACGTAACCGAACAGCTTACGTTTCTGTGCATCGGAGATTTTATCAGCATCCACGCCATTTATCAGCACCCTTCCTTTATCCGGGCTGTATAGTCCTAAAAGCAAACGAAAGACAGTGCTTTTACCTGCGCCTGTTCTGCCGACTAAGGTAATTGCTTCACCACTTTCCACTGAAAAACACAGGTCGCTAAGTACAGTATTTTCCTTGTCGTAGCTGAAGTTTACGTGTTCAAAGCGAATATATGCGCTGGTATTTGGAGCATATTCTACATTGACGATGGATGAATCGGTTTTTTTCCTTTCCGGTTCCTGGAGAAATTCATTAATTCTCTTTACTCCTGCAACAGCAGACTGGATGTTTTGAATTTCCATACCTATGCTCTCCAATGGTTCAAATACTTTTCCCACGTAGGCAATAATGGCTACTGCCGTACCTACGGTTATGCCAAAAAATTGCTGTACCTGTCCCCCCAGGGCGACAAGTATCATCATTATAGCAATTATACATGAGCTGATGAATATGATAATCGGGGAATAAATGGAATCGTACAGATTTGACTTGTCTGTGGCAGCATAGCTTTCTTCAATATAATCATCATATTTCTGCTCCATGTATTTTTGGCGAAACAAGGTGTGAATCATACGGATATTGCTTATGGTCTCTGGCACATGATTGTTTACCTTGCTTATGGCCATGCGATTTGAAAGCTGTGACTTTAATATTCGCTTTTGAAACATGCGCGTTATGGCAAATATGAATGGTGTTACTAATATAATTATCAAGCCAAGTCCTTTGCTTTTATAAAAAATGACAATTAGAATACTGAGTACCTTAAAAGTATCGGCAAACATGCTTATGATACCGTTGGTAAACATGGAATCTACCGCATCAACATCATTCACAAACCGTGAAGTTATTTTTCCGGGTTCATTTCTTGTGAAATAGTCCGTGGGAAGATGCTGAAGCTTTGCACACATCTCCCTTCGTATACCGTAGGTTACCTTTTGTCCGAATTTAGTTATCATAATATTCTGTCCCGACTCCAGCAACCCTGAAAGAGCAACCAGCCCAAAATAAATCAGAGCAAGATATAAATGGACTTGCCGCTGTGCAGTAAGAAGATTAATAATACGCTCCAAAATTAGCGGCGGAAAAAGAGTTGCCACAATGGAACCTACTATGATGATTATTGTTAAAAATGTCATGCCCTTGGAGTTGAAGATAATTTTATACACCACAGACATAAGAGGAGTGTTTTTATTCATTTTGTTCACCTGCCATTTGTGAATTATACAATTTTGCATAAATGTAATTTTCCTGCATCAATTCTTTATGGGTGGAAAATACACCTGTACCCTTGTCTAAAAAAAGCACCTTGTCAAGAGTCGGAAACAAATATAAACGATGAGAAATAAGAATTACAATTTTATCTTGTGCCAGTATTCGCAGGCTTTTGAAGATTTCCTTTTCCGTAGTTTTGTCAACTGCGGAAAAGGGGTCATCCAAAATCAAAATCTGCCTTGCGTTATAAAAAGTGCGGGCAAGAGCAGCTCGTGCCTGCTGACCTCCGGAAAGCCTTGTGCCGCTGCTTCCCACTAAAGTGTCAGCACCCTGAGGCATTTGTGCAACCTCTTCATCAAAGCATACTGCCTGAAGGTACCGTACAATGTCTCCTTGTTCTCCTAATTGAATATTCTCACGGATGCTGTCGCTTATAAGCTCTGGTGCATGTCCCATGTATGAAATAAGCCTGCTGCGTTCGTAGCCGCTTAATTCAGATAATTCATGCTCACTTATCTGTATGCTCCCATCGTAGGGAACTTCGCCGATAAATGCTCTGCCTAATGTGGATTTACCGCAAGCAATGGGTCCTGTTACACCGATAATTTGTCCCCTGCAGGCAGAAAAGGAAATATTTTTCAGTATCGGGGGATTGCCGGGAAGGTAAAGTGACAGGTTAGATACAGTAAGTTTCGGCGGCATTGAAAAGTCAATTGAGGTGTTAGTATCGGGCACCACGTATTCCCTCATCAATGGCTTAATCCTTGACCATGATACCTGTGCCTTTTGCACAGAATTAAACAGTTTTGACGCCTTTGAGGATTTAAGTGCCATTTTTGTAAAGGCAGAAAAGAAAGTGGTGAATTCTGCTATATTCCAGTTGGTCCAACCTGTTCCCAGTACATTTTTTGCACCAAAATAAATAATCAGTACAGAGCCGCTCATGGATATAATGTTGTAGAGAGGCTGCATGGTATTTTCCCATATATTTGCTGAAACAGCACGTTTCTCATAGTCCTTTAGATGGGATTCATATGCTTTGTCACGGTTTAACTCGCTGCCATAGATGCGATAGGTAATGGAATTTGAAATTCTGTCCATGGTTGCGCTGTTTAATCTTCCCGCACTTTTTTTATACTCTGCGTTATAATGTGTGATACGTGTTTTGAGCTGTTCGGCAATTAAATATGCAGCGGGCGTGAAAATGCACGAAATTATGGCTAATCTCCAGTCATAAAAGAAAAGCAGTGAGATGTAGGCTGCTAATACCACACCAGTATCGAAAACTTCCGTGGTAAATTTTCGCATTCCTTCAACACATGCATCCACATCAGCTATGGCTTTTGTCATTATAGTGCCAAGACCCTCCTGTTCCAATTCGTCTCTGCTCATGTTAACCAGACTGTTATACAGCATATGGCGCATATGGCGGCTAGTATTATTGGCAAAGCGCCGCACGTAAAACCGCTTTATACTGCGCATAAGCTGCACAATGAGTATGACTGCAAGGTAAGTTACTGCAAGTCTGACCATAGAGTAGAAATCCTTGTATCCTCTGATAATGTCAAACAGACGCTGTACCAGTTGTCCTTCAAAATAGGGACCGGCAAGCATACCCACGTTATATATAATACCCGAAATGGTAATCAGTGTCAGTGGCCATAACTCCAATTTAAAATAGGACAAAATGTGATTTGGCTTTGGAACAGGTTTAATCTTCCGGTACTGGTTCATTTTGGGATTCCTCCATATAAAAGCGCTTGGTAAGGTTGGGAAAACCTGCCTTGCTTTCGGCTTTAGAGCGTGTATACAGGATATTCAGAATACGGCAGAATTCGTCATTTTCCTGTGGAGTAAGTGCCTCCTCCAGCCATTCGTAATATAATGCTTCAACAGATGCTTTGGAATTTTTAAGCAGATCCGATTTTTCGGTTGCATAAAGCAGTTGACTTCTGCCGTCTGCCGGATTTGGTTTCCTGATTATATAACCCTTCGCTTCCAGGTTGGCGGCACGGCGGGCCGCAGCTCCCTTATCAAGGCTTAGAATTTCCCGAATGGATGCCTGCGTGATTCCCGGATTTTTTCTTACTACATGAATAAAATCATACTCAGCTGAACCTACACCCTCTGTTTTAAGCATGCGTACGGTAAATTTACTTACTTCCCGCGCGATTTTTGTGATTTGACGTTTTGTAGAGTCCATTTTTCGCTCCTTTCAATGATAAAAAAATGATAAAAAATAGATGTACTATCAACCAAATATATGATAGTACATCTATTTATAAATGTCAATTATTTAAATCCTGGAATCATCATGCTAAGTATACATATGAAGGTGGAAGTTCAAATGGCTGACCAGCGCGTAAGCATATTATCCTGAGGTACTGCAGCTACTACATCTGCAGAATAACTTGAAAGAATCAGAGGAGTTCATATTTCTCCCGGTGCTACAGCACTGACCAAAATATTTGCCGTAATGGGTAACAATCATGCATAAAATTTTCTAAAGTCATCAAGAATATGATATTATAAAAAACAGACAAGAAAGGAGGGATTCCCTTTGGTACAATATGAACAAGCGATCGGACTGCGGCATTACAGGAGTATAAAATATTCTGTGTAAATGGAATGTTTTATACTCCTATTACTGCGGTTTAGTCTCTTACCATATCTGATAAAGATTGTCGTTAATCTTACAATTTGATTATTGACAGGTAGCCTTGACTACTTAAATTTGACAGCTTGGTTCTAAGCCAAGTAATGCTCCAAATCTTTGGCAGGCAGTGATAAAGCATATAAGTGCTAAAAGTTCTGAAATTTCGCTGTCTGTAAAGGATTCTTTAAGTGCACTGAACTCATCATCACTAATATGTGTTTTTTTACTGGATATATCCGCAATATGGATTGCCAACTGTGTCCTCAAATCCATTATATTTTTCGAGGGAGCTCCTTTAGCCTTACAATATTCACAGCCGTTATTAAAAGCCAGGGTGCGGCGAATTTCCTCTTTTAATTCTGCCGAAAAAGAATCACTTGAAAAAATACAATTCTCCAGAGAAGTCCATTTTTCCAATACGTCTTTATTGTGCCCTAACAGTTGCTGAAATGGTGTAATACCATTTTGTGAAAAAGAAATTAATGCCATGATTATTCCTCCTTAAAATGTTTATTTTATTGACTAATTAATTATATCAGGTATATAATTTAAATTGTATTTCATATGAAATAATATTAATGTAATATATATTCCTTTTGATATATATTCTAAGAAAGTGAGTTTCAAATGAAAATTGATGAGATAGATGTGCAGATTTTGTATGAGTTGCAAACAGACAGCAGAATTTCCATAAGGGAGTTGTCTAAACGGGTAAACCTTTCACCGCCCTCTGTTGCAGAGAGAGTAAGAAGGCTTGAGGATAATAATATTATTGAGGGTTATACAATTCGTCTAAACAAAAATAAACTTGGATTTGTAATTGATTGTATAATTGAGGTAACTATGAAGAATGGACAACATGATAAATTTAAAAGCTTTATTAAGGATTACAAATACAGTGAATGGTGCTACAGAATTGCAGGTTCTGCCTGTTTCATAGTCAAATTATCGGTTGCTTCTTTAGAGGATATTGAGAAGTTCATAAATGCCATATCCCCATATGCTCTAACAAAGACATCCATTGTTTTTTCAAAAGTTGAAGTCAATAATAAAATTAATAAGTTTTTATAGTTAACCACTACTATTGAAATTAAATGAAACAAAAATAGCTCACGGTCAGTGAGCTATAAGTGTTTAAATGAGGAGTTCCAACCGTTGTTGTAAGCGACAATTAAATGTTGGCACTAAGAACAAGGTAAGATTACGAATTAGTAGTCTGCCCTCCGTCAACGTGAAGCACCTGACCGGTTACAAACCTGGAATCATCAGATGCTAAGTATACAAATGTAGGTGCAAGCTCAAACGGCTGACCGGCGCGCATCAGCATATTATCCTGAGGCACTGCTACTACATCTGCAGAATAACTTGAAGGAATAAGAGGAGTCCATATTTCTCCCGGTGCCACAGCATTGACACGTATTCCCTGCCTGCCTAAGTTTCTGGCTAAGGCTCTTGTAAAACCGACGATGGCTCCTTTTGTGGAAGTATAATCAATAAGCCTGTCTTCACCTATATAAGTTACAACAGATGCCGTACCAATTATAGAACTGCCCGGATGCAAGTGGGGAAGTGCCGCTTTTGTAACATAGAAATGGGGATAAAAGTTTGTTTTAAACGTTTCGTCAAACTGTTCGTCACTGATATCCAAAAGACTCAGCTGCGGGAATTGTACACCTGCGTTGTTACACAGGACATCTAACTTACCAAAAGTTTTAACTGCAGCATTAACTATATCACTGCAATGCTGTCTTTCTCTTAAATCCCCAGGCAGCAAAAGACATCTGCGTCCCAGTTCCTCTATGCGTTTTTTTGTTCTCATCGCATCATTTTGTTCATCAAGATATGCAATTGCCACATCGGCGCCTTCCTTGGCAAAGGCTATTGCGGTGGCAGCACCGATACCACTGTCGCCTCCTGTAATCAATGCTACCTTATCTAAAAGTTTATCAGAGCCTTTGTAATTGGGGTTTTCTATGATTGGCCGTGGTACCATCAATTCTTCAAGTCCTGGCTGGCGAAATTGATGTTGTTCGGGAAAACTGATGGGAATATCCTCATATTGTGTGATGGTGCCGTAATTTGGGTACATGGGGTATGGCTTAAGTATCAGATTTTTTTGGAAATAATTCAGCAGCTCATTCATGATTTGCTCATTGGGAGCATCGTTGTTTGGAGAGCAATTTTGATTATTCATTTCAATTACCTAATTTGTTGAGAAATTTGCTTGAATTTCTTATACATTACCTTTCATTTTTATTTTTGTTGCTTAACCTGTTTAAATTACAGGATAGTTTAATTCGTACCTTGGATTGGTATAGTAAGGAGGCCTGAATCCAATCAGGGGCATTGTCCATACGAAATCAAGGTATTTTACATACACTCTTTCATTCGAGTAGTTGCAGAGAAGCAATTGTGCATATGGGTTTAACATAAACATTACATATCCCTCACTTTTATAGTTTACTTCATTATATTATTCACTATTTTATATTATTCTGAAATATTATATAATATTAGATATGATTCAAAATTATCTTATTACAGCTTCAAACCTGAAATTTTAAATAAGGAGAATGGCATGGATGTAAATATTTTATTGTTCGACGACTTCGAAACACTTGATGTTTTCGGTCCTGTTGAAATTCTTGGGCGAATTGAAGAAAACTGTTTACAGTTTTTATCAATTTCCGGAGGTATAGTCAAAAGCAGACAAGGAACGGAGGTTTTAACAAAACCTGTTGCGGATGCTGACCATAAGGGCATATTGTTGGTTCCGGGCGGGCAAGGCACAAGAGAGCTTGTCAGTGATACACTTTTTATTGAAAACATCAGGTGTATGGCGGCTGAATCTGCTTACTGTCTGTCTGTGTGTACCGGTTCTGCTCTATTGGCTAAAACAGGTCTTTTGGACGGATTAAAGGCGACTTCAAATAAACGCGCCTTTGATTGGGTACAATCTGTAAATGAGAATGTGAACTGGATTTCAAGTGCAAGATGGGCTTCAGATGGAAAATTCTATACTTCATCAGGTGTGTCAGCGGGCATGGATATGTCTCTGGGATTCATTGCCGACAGATTTGGAAAAGATATATCCCAAGAAATTGCAGATGCCATTGAATATATCTGGAATGATGATAAGAACAGTGATCCATTTGCAAGATAATAGTGTGCAGGTATTTATTGAAAAATGCACAATAGTGGGACATTATCAAACTTATTCCTGTAAAGATGTTTTCATTTGATAACATCATAGGCATATTTTCTATAGATTTGCTTGGACGGATAGCGCAGCCTTATGAGGTTATCCCTGCTTTTGCAATTATATTAAGCATAGTGTTGTTGCCTGCTGTTTATTTAAGTTTTAAAAATGCAATGTGATTAAAAAGAATCGCCTGGTCTAACAGGGCGGTTCTAAATTTTTTTATCTGGATACAAAAAAGATATATTTATATGTTATTATACTATTGGAGGTGGGCGGCAATATGGTGTTTAAACTTCTTTTAGTCGAGGATGATCCGGAAATCAGGGAAATAATCACAGATTATTTTGTGGAGAAAAGTGATGCATTGGCTCATGATTTGAAAACTCCTTTAAGTATTATTTCCGGCTATGCTCAGAATTTGCAGGAAGATGTTCATACCGAGAAAAGGGAACATTATGTAGGCAACATTCAGAAAAATGTGGAACGCATGGACAAAATTATACATCAGATGCTTGACATGAGTAAGTTAGAGTCAAATTCTTTTAAAATTGAACTTGTTGAGGTGTCTTTGAGTGAAATAAGCAGTAAAATTATTAATCGTTACAAAAGCATTTGTGATGAAAAATCTAACAGTTAGTCTTACGGGAGAAGCCGCTATAAAAGTGGATAAACCTTTAATGGAGCGTGTTGTTGATAACTTTTTTATTAACGCTGTTGAAAATACATTAGAAGGTGGGAAAATAAGCATAGAAATATTTGAAAATACATTTGAAATATATAACAGCGGCATCCATATTCCGGAAGATATCATTAAAGACATCTGGCTTCCTTATAAAAGAGGAGATAAAGAGCGCAGCAACACAAAAGGCACAGGCCTTGGGCTGTCAATTGTACGCTCAATTTTAGAATTGCACAAATTCTCATATGGTGTAAAAAATATAGAGGATGGTACAGTTTTTTGGTTTAAATGGACTTAGTAAAAATTGTCACAGAAAGATCGGGTGAAACTATAGACTGGTTCATAGAAAATGGTGCGGTATTCAATGAAGAGGTAACACAAGGTGTTGGCTCTATAGCATATAGAGCTCACTCGTCATCACCGGATGCTTCAGGTCTGGTAAACAAATTAATGAAAACAATTGAACAAAAAGCAGATGTTCGTTATAATACGGCAGCAACCGAATTAATAGTTGAGAATGGTAAGGTAGTTGGAGCTAAAGCTGTACAAGGAGATGGAACCCCTTTAGAAATAAAGGCAAATAATGTAATTCTTTCTTGTGGTGGTTTTGCGGGAAATAAGGAATTAGTTAAAAAATATGCAGGTGAAAAAACTGAAAATATGGTATATGTAGGTTCTCCCGGAACAACAGGCGAAATGATAGAAGAAGCTGTTAATTTAGGAGCGGCTACAATAGACATGGAACAATTATTCAATGCACCGACTAATAGTATTGAAAATAAACAGCTTATAACAGCAATGGTTTTATCTAACGGCGCTATTATGATAAATCAAGACGGAAAAAGATTCTGTAATGAAACAGGATCGCCGAATGATTACTTCAATGACATATTAAATACAGGAGATGAATATGTATATGAAGTATTTGATAAGAATGTAGTAGAAAAAGTTTATAAACTTGAAGAAGTGTATATGAAACAAGGAATTGTAGAAGAAGCCGCAACAATTGAAGAGCTTGCTGAAAAAATGAATGTTCCGGCTGAAACATTGAAACAATCAATTGAAATATATAATGCATCGGTAAATGGAGCATCGGATCCATTTGGAAGGGATATTTTCGGAGAACCGCTGCAAAAAGGGCCATTCTACTTTATTAAAGTAGCAACGGGTTATCTTTCAACAAATGGCGGATTGAAAATTGATGAGTATGCAAGAGTACTAAAAGAAGACGGGACTATTATAGAAGGATTATATGCTGCCGGAGATGCGGTTGGCGGATATAGGCCATACGCGTATGTATGCGGAGACGCTAACATATTGGCTGCAGTTACGGGCAGAATAGCAGGAGAGAACGCAAGTAAATAATTGGCTACCCGGGTATGCATAGCTTTAAAAGGACCCCACTAAGTTTTTGCTTGTGAGGTCTTTTTTTATTAATTTTATTAAATGTAGTAACCGGAGTTATACGCTTGTTTCATTCCGTTAAATGCGCTTCCGGCTTTAAAGAGGCATCACCGATCACAACAAGGCAGGGTGGACATATCAATTGATCCCGAGATGTACCGGAAATATCTATAATACGCGTTCAATCCGGCAGGGGGAAAATTTCAAAATTTATCGATCGGATTGTTCTGAAATCATATATTTCCTGAGATCTTGGGGCATATTTTTTACCATCATCCTGCTCATCTCTTCGGGTTTTTCTATCATGCCTCCGTTAATCCATTTTAAGGACATATTAACTGCGCCATAGGTGTTGAATTCTACGGTATAAAGTAATTCGCCGTCTATTTCGGTATTGGTCGAATTAGCTTGAATCGCCTCAATATAGTAGTCGCGGGTATGCTTGACAAGATAATTTGAAAATGAGTTTTGAGAGCTATCTTTTGCAATTTGCTGATAGAAGTTTTTATTGTCCAAAAAATGGCAGAAGATGAGGCATATTACCCTTCCCCAATCCCGGTGATGTTGAAAATCGTTAAATATTGTCCTGGTTTCGGTATAATATATCCAGCTTGCTAAATCATATTTGTCTTTGAAATGATTATAAAATGTCTGTCGTCCAATGCCGCTTTTTTCACATATTTTTATCACAGTAACTTTATCAAATGGTGTGGTATTCAATAATTCCTTTAATGTATTAGCAAATTGATTTTTTATTGTATCAGATACTGACATTTTTTATCCTCCAATACATGTACAAAATATTTAGTTTGACCATTGTGCATACAAATTATTATGATTGTATATTCTAATTACCTTATTTCCATTATATAATACAGACATGCAGATTGCAATCTCAAATTGACAAAAAAATACCAAACTCTAAATAGGATATGCAAATTATAGATAGTGGAGGTTTATTTGTTATGGAGAAAATTAATAAAGACTACAAGAAGATGTTTGAGCCAGGGTATATCGGAAAAATGAAGTTAAGAAATCGAACAATTATGCCTGCTATGGGTACGGTAATGGCAAATGAAGACCAAACCCTGAACCAGTATTTTCTGGATTATCATTGGGATCGAACGGAAGGTGAAGTAGGGCTAAATATTTTAGAGATAACATCTGTAGAAAAGAGGGGGCAAGGCCTTCCCAGTGTTCCGGGCATATGGCACGATAAATT
>DHUT01000058.1:17913-18158 GCA_002409285.1 Firmicutes bacterium UBA5227
ATTAGCACGTCTAACAGAAGGAATCCATGAGCGCGGAGGCAAAGCTTGCGTACAGCTTCATCATGCGGGCAGGGGAGCATACAGGAATATTATAGACCAGCAGCCTGTAGGTCCGTCTGCCATCAGGGCGGCAGGTACGCCGGAAGCACCCAGGGCTTTGACGAGGAATGAAGTGATTGAAGTAATTGAAGCGTACGGTGATGCCGCGGTCAGGGCGCAGAAAGCTGATTTCGATTGCGTGGAGG
>DHUT01000058.1:18367-18559 GCA_002409285.1 Firmicutes bacterium UBA5227
GTACATGGTCTGGGCGTTTTTATCGCCGTTGTCAAACCAACGTACAGACGAATACGGCGGTAGTTTCGAAAACAGGGCGCGCTTTGCGGAAGAAATCATAAAAAATATTAAGCAGAAGTGTGGTGAGGACTTCCCGGTTATCTTTAGACTAAGTGTATCAGAAGACCTGCCGGGAGGGCTGGAGAAAAAATC
>DHUT01000058.1:18742-19948 GCA_002409285.1 Firmicutes bacterium UBA5227
GATGGAAGAGGCGGGAGCAGACGCACTACATATGACCTCAGGCAACTTCTTCGATCTGGGAGCCATATATAAGGTGATTTCACCCATGTATGTGCCGCACGGGTTCCTGATGGAAGATGCCAAGGATTATAAAAAAGTGTTAAATATGCCAGTTATACTGGTGGGTGGTTTAACATACCAGCTTGCGGAACAGGCCCTTGAAGAAGAAATTGCTGATTTTGTTTCATTTGGCAGACCGGTAATTGCTGATCCTGATTACGTTAAAAAAATACGTGAAGGTCGATTTGATGAAATACGCCAATGCATTCGTTGTAATGAAGGCTGCATAAAAGAAATTTTCTTATATAAGCACATGAAATGTTCAGTGAACCCCTCAGTTGGCAGGGAAGCAGAGACTGTAATTACACCTGCTGCAAAAAAGAAAAATGTTATGATAGTAGGAGCCGGACCTGGCGGAATGGAGGCAGCACTTGTTGCAGGACAGCGTGGTCATAATGTAAAGCTTTATGAGAAGACAGGAGAATTAGGTGGCGGTCAGTTGCGTCTTGCAATGAATATAAATGGCAAGGAGGACTTAAACTTCCTTATTGAATATCATAAAAATATGTTTAAAAAATATAATAATATCAAAATATTATTAAACACAGCGGTGGATAAAGCATTAGTTCAAAAAGAAAACCCGGATGTTGTGATTATTGCAACAGGGGCCAAGCCGCTTATGCTGAATTGCCCGGGCACAGGCTGCAGCAATGTGACTACGGCCTTTGACCTGCTGAAAGGTAATGCATCAATAGGTGATAATGTGGTTGTAGCTGGGGGAGGCTTAATTGGTACGGAAACAGCGCAGTGGCTGGCATCTCAGGGTAAGAATGTTACCATTGTGGAAATGATGAGCGAAATCGCTACAACCCTTGATTTTATGACACGTTTCTGGTTGATGGAACAGCTTTCAAACCAGAAAGTGAACATCCTGACGAACACTAAAGTAAAAGAAATTACTGAGGATGGTGCGTGGGTGATTGGACCCGATGGAAAGGAAAAAGAGCTGAAGGCGGATTCTGTTGTAATAGCCATAGGTACAACCTCTTATAATGAGCTGGAAAAAGAACTGCAGGGTATTGATGCTGAGGTTTATACCATTGGTGACGCAAAACAGGCCAGAAAAATTAAGAGCGCAATATCTGAAGGATACCATCTTGCGCGAAG
>DHUT01000058.1:20072-20318 GCA_002409285.1 Firmicutes bacterium UBA5227
CGAAGACTTTAATTTTATTAATATTTAATTATTTAACTAAAATGCTCCGTCAAGTTATATATTTAAAGTTGACGGAGCATAGTATTTTTTTGCACTTCAATACCACTATAATTAAAAAACGCCGTCACACATTAGAGCTGATATAAATCACTGCTGTCTACATGAGTTTTGTCCAGTTTGTAGAATGATTTGTGTATCCAAGATATTACATAAAAATATGATGATAAGGCACATATACATATCATT
>DHUT01000004.1:0-790 GCA_002409285.1 Firmicutes bacterium UBA5227
GCCTGACCCTGTTTCATTTTTCAATCTCGGAAAATACAGTTTCAATGATTTCTTCAAGAAGGTCATTTGGGATGGATTCTATTACCGTATATTTACGGGCATTAAGGTCCAATGCTTTTATGTGTTCACATAATACGACCCCGGTTGTTACCGTCCTGTCGTCCAAAGGAATATGAAGGGGAAAAGCACGCAGGTTATTTGTTATCGGACATACGATGGCTAAATTAACTTTAGAGTTAAAAAAGTCATTGCTTATTACGACTGCCGGTATGTATCCTGCCTGCTCATGACCGCTTTGAGGGTTAAAGTCCAATTTTATTATATCGCCCTGCTTTACCATAATTCTCTTCCCTCAGCATTACCCCAGTCTATGTCTATAGGCTCATATTCTCCGTTAAAGTTCTTAAAATGTTCTTGAATTGTTTTGTGTTTCTTTTTGTTTTCAGCCTTTTTAATAACAATACTATCATTTTCAACAGTTACTTCGACAGCATCGTTTTCGGTTAAATTTGCACTATCTAAAAGTATTTTCGGAAGTCTTATTCCCTGAGAGTTTCCCCATTTAACAATATTAGTCTGCATTGATTTTCACTCCTTTATTACTACATGGTATATACATAGTATATCCAAAAAAATAAAAAATTGCAAACCTTTTATAAAATATATAATAAAATTTTAAAGGAAAGTGATATTAAGTAAAAATGGGGACATCTAACTGCTCCCCATTTTTCCATCCCTACAGAATTATCAGTGCTGTGACAATTGCGGCTCCAATGCCGCATAAAACGGG
>DHUT01000004.1:1027-13203 GCA_002409285.1 Firmicutes bacterium UBA5227
GGAATTATGGTCCCTCCATCTACCCATATAGTTATTATCTGACCCAGTGCGGCAAGTCCTGCCATGTTAATATCTATTATGTTTGAGAATGTATATGCCAGAGTGCCTACTATTGGCAGGCCTGAAAATCCGGAGCCATCAAGTCCGGTAATCATTGCTACTGCTGACTGAGTAAGGATTGTTGACAGCTTATTCATTTGAATATTCTGGGAGATGAATATACTTATATCGTTTAATATTCCCGGTGCACCTTCCCCAAGTACGGCAACTGCTCCTCCCTCGTTTCCCAAGAAGAAAAATCCTCCTATGAAAATTACCGGAGCAAATACTGTAATTCCAAATTTAAAGCCATCTCTTATATAGTCTACAACTTTTTCAAAGGCATCCTTTATGTTGTAGGTTGTCAAAACTGTAATAAGCATTATAATAATAGCGGTTCCTCCAACAAGAGCAGTAGCATCTCCGCCGGCAAGTTTAAATTTAAGCATTGCCGCAATATCAAGTATAAAGGCTATAGGGGTTAAAACAGCCATTAATTTTGTAGTCCTCCCATGCCTTATCACTAATGTTTCTTCTATTTTTTCAATTTGTGAATATTTTATGGCGTTCTTCTTCATATCATTCTTCATCATCAGGAATGCAACAATTACTGTTACCAACGACATTGCAAGCCAGATGGGAATTGATGCGGATATAACCTCTGTAGTTTCAATACCTGCTCCGGTGGCTGTAATAGTTGGGGCACCCTGAATAAAGAAGTCACTGGAAAGAGCTATACCATGTCCAAACAGATTCATTGCCACCGCAACGTAGATTGCAGGCAGACCTGCAGCGACAGCAGCCGGCAAAAGAACTGCCCCAACCATTGGAACTGCCGGACTCGGCCACACCAGCCATGAAATAACCATCATGGTCAGACCTATGCCCCAGAATGCCATTGAAGGACTTACCATTACCTTTTTGACAGGGGACATGATTAAAGTGTCGGAGCCTACTTCCTGCAAACCCTTAGACATAGCAACAACAAGAGAAATAATTACAATGATACTCCAGAATTCATTGCCTGCATATATAATTGTATTAAATATTGACTGAATAGCGGCAACAACACTTCCGGAATAAAGATAACCCATTGCAAATATACCAATTATGCAGGGAATGACAATATCTTTTTTCATAAGCATAATTGCAAGAATAACGACTACCATGACAACATAAAGGTAGTGTAAAGAAGTTAAAATCATACTATACCTCCTGGAATTTATGTATATTGTCTTAGTAGGTTGTTGAAGCATTCGTCCACAGCGTTGAAATCCATGCTGTTAATATAGAAAACTTCAAGGAGTTCATGATATTTTTTTGTTTCTGATAATTTTTTCAGAGCGTTTTCAATTAAAATTTCCTGTAAATGCAGATTATTTTCAATTTCAGAAATGTGGTTTTTTAAATTATCTGTATCTGTAATTCCATGTATATCAAAAACTTCTTCAAAGCCATTGGACAGGCAGCTTTCAGCACTTGCTACAAATAGGTTGATTTCAGGAAAATATATATGCTGTAGCTTGGCAGGGTTCAGGGGCATTAAGTAAAGCTCCATGGCATATCCTCTTTTTGCTGCCTCATCTGCCAGTTCTTTTAGAAGTTCTGAAGTATAGTTTGTGTTTTCGCCTATAACAGACCATAATCTTTTGTCATGATACATATCCATTGTCCTGTTTATATAGCCGTTTGCCGTGTAGGCTTCCGAAAACATTTTTTTAATGTTTGAATTTTTATTTAACGAAACATTATTAGGGAACAGTTTATTAACCGCTTCATTGCACATTTCTTTAAACTTTTTTTTGTTAATGAACTTACCGCTTAAAGAATTAATTTCTTCTGAAATAATATCTGCTGCCTGAAGGTACCTGTAAGCACTTTTATATAGTTGTGTCTTGGTCTGATTTATTTGTATAATTTGGTTTTTGTGTTTTAACAGCTCTTTGCCATTAAGAAAAGAGCCAAGATTTACTATTTCGTCAACTGCTCCGGGAATTGACGGATCTGTTGCGTGAGGTGCTGTTCCGTCAACAAAAGCTATGTTAAGCTCCGGAATTATTATTCCGTCAAGGCTTTCGTTATCGCTGGAACAATGAATGTATTCTACAGAAAGATTTTTGTTAATCATTTCAGCTGCGAACTTTTTCATAAATGAACTTTTGCCTACACCCGGTCCGCCTTTAAGAATATAAATATGATTTAATTCCGCAGGATTAAATATATAATCAAAACAGCTATAAAAACCGGAAGCAGTGTTGTTACCTGCAAAAATATGCTTTTCTTTCAAGTAATTGCCCCCTATTCAAATTTTTTAAGTTATCGTCAGCAGCTTTTTAGTAAATAGCATAGCAGCATATCGATAACTTTATTGCTGTATTATATGTAAACTTACAATTCTTGTTAATAATAAATAGAGCTATTTTTAAAATAAATGGGACAAGGAAGGGAAAATATGCTATAATTACTTGCAGATTAAAAAAGGAAGATAGTTATGAAATTAATAGTTACGGAAAAACCATCTGTAGCCAAGGACATTGCCAGGGTTTTAAATATAAATAAATCAAGAGACGGCTACATGGAAAACAGCGAATACATTATTACATGGTGTGTGGGACATTTAATACAGCTTGCATATCCTGAAGTGTATGAACCTAAGTACAGGGTATGGAATATTAATGACCTGCCGATTTTTCCGAGACAATTCAAGTACATGGTCAATCCTTCAACGGCGAAGCAGTATGAAACAGTTAAATCTCTTATGCTCAGCGATATTGTTGAGGAAATAATATGCGCCACAGATGCAGGTCGGGAGGGTCAGCTTATTTTTGGCTATGTATATATAAATTCAGGCTGCGGTAAGACTGTTAAAAGGTTGTGGATAAGCAGCATGACTGATGAGGCAATAGAAGAAGGCTTTAATAATTTGAAGGATAATAAGGAATATTTCAGCCTTTATCAGTCTGCAAAGGCTCGTTCAGAGGCTGACTGGCTTGTGGGGATTAATGCAACAAGGCTGTTTACGGTTAAGTATAATCGTACGCTTACAATTGGAAGAGTGCAGACTCCTACATTGTCTCTCATAGTCCAGAGACAAAAAGAAATTGATAATTTTGTTTCACAGCCTTTCTACGAGGTGGCAGCAGACTGTGAAATGTTTGTTGCCATGTGGTTTAACAGGAATGGAACAAGGATTGAAGAGAAAGAAAAGGCTGAACAAATTGCAGATAGATGCCGCAATAAGGAAGCAACAGTTATTAAGCTTAAAACTAAAAGGGCAACTGTGGAAAGACCTTTGCTTTATGATTTAACAGAACTGCAAAGGGATGGAAACAGAAGGTACGGATATTCTGCGGAACAGACTTTAGATGCGGCGCAGAACTTATATGAAAAGTACAAGCTTGCCACATATCCCAGGACTGATTCAAGATACCTGACAAAAGATATGAAGTCAAAAATTCCAGGACTTCTCCAGAATATCAGGGATGGATACAGGGGCTCAGAAGGTACGGAGTACTGTGTTGACAAAGTTGTTAAACAAAAAATAAATGCGGATAAAAGAGTCATTGATGATTCAAAAGTTACGGATCATCATGCTATTATTGTGACTCCAAATATACGAAATGCTGCAGGAATAAAACTCCCCGAAAGAGAAGAAAATATCCTTAAGCTCATAATTGCAAGATTCATATGTGTATTTGACAGAAAACAGGAATATGACCAGACTGATTTGGAAATACAAATTGAAAAGGATAAATTTAAAGCAAAGGGGAAAAAGGTGGTTATACCCGGCTGGAAGGAAATTGAAGACATAATGCTGGGAAAGGCTAAGGAAGAATCCGACGATAAGGAAATTACTATAAATCTTGCGGAGGGAGATAGATTAATGCCTAAGGAAATTAAGGTTTTGACAAAGAAAACATCTCCCCCAAAACAATATACGGAAGCAACTCTTCTTACTGCCATGGAAACCGCAGGAAAGCAGATTGAGGATGAAAAGCTAAGAGAAGAAATGAAATCCATAGGTTTAGGAACTCCGGCAACAAGAGCAGGAATAATAGAAAAACTTATATCAGTGGGATACGTAAAAAGAAATAGGAAAAACCTTGTTCCTACGCAAAACGGAATCCAGCTTATAGAAATAGTTCCCGAAAAACTTAAGAAACCTGACCTTACAGGAGAGTGGGAAAGTGAACTGGGTAAAATAGCTAAGAAAGAGGTATCGTCAAAATACTTTATTGCAGATATAAAAAGGTATGTTGCTGAGATAATAAAAGAGGGAAAAATGGGTTCAACAAAGGATGTAAACTTTGAACAGACAGAAAGAAAACGCAAAAGAGAGCCCATAGGGAAATGTCCGAGATGTGGAAGAGGAGTTTTTGAGAGCAAAAAGAGTTTTTTTTGTGAAGGATATAAAAATTTTCCTTCTTGCAAATTTACTTTGTGGAAGGAAGACAGATTGTTACATGATAAAGGGATTGAGTTAACTAAGGAAATGGTGTCTGAACTTTTGAAAAATAGGCAAGCAGAGGTTTTTGCAGAAATAAATGATAGAAAATCAAAATATATATTGAAATTAATGGATGACGGATATAAACCGGAATATTTATTTGAGGAGAAATAGTGAAAAATGCAGGACTGTTCAATGCGCTTGCATTAATTTAGTAAGGAAAAGAAAATAAGAGTATATGACGGAATTAACGGAGTAAAATAACATAAAGACGTTAAATATTACGAAAAATGACGGAAAATGATTTATTTTACGAATTATGAATAATTGCTAAAGGATTCTATTTATATTAGAATACACAAGAATAAATTAGAAGGAGCATAAAATGGAATTTTTAATTCAAGGTATTACTCAAATCACTTGGCAGCAAATATTAATGTGGATAATCGGAGGTGTGCTCATATATCTGGCAATAGCCAAGGAATTGGAACCCTCATTGTTACTGCCTATGGGCTTTGGGGCAATTTTAGTCAACATACCTATGTCCGGAGTATTAAATCAAACACTGCCCGGAATAGGAGAGGTTTCAGGAATTATTGACTGGTTATTTGAAGTTGGAATAGGAGCTTCGGAAATGATGCCTCTGCTGCTTTTCATAGGAATAGGGGCAATGATAGACTTCGGACCGCTTTTGTCTAATCCCAGGCTTTTATTATTTGGAGCTGCGGCGCAATTTGGTATATTTGCAACGATAACTGTTGCAACACTGCTTGGTTTTCCAATTGAAGATGCGGCATCAATAGGAATTATAGGAGCAGCTGACGGACCCACATCAATACTGGTTTCTCAGGTGCTAAAAAGTAATTACATCGGTCCTATAGCTGTGGCTGCATACTCGTATATGGCATTGGTTCCAATAATTCAGCCATTTGCAATAAAGCTTGTTACGACTGAAAAGGACAGAAAAATAAAGATGTCATATAATCCAAAAAGCGTTTCAAGGATGACAAGACTGTTGTTCCCAATAGTGGTTACAATGATTGCAGGGTTAGTGGCACCGGCATCAATAGCACTTGTAGGATTCTTAATGTTTGGAAATCTGCTGAGAGAATGTGGTGTGCTTAGATCACTGTCAGAAACAGCACAAAACGAATTAGTTAACATAATTACGTTACTTTTGGGAATTACAATTTCTGCAAGCATGAAAGCAGATGTCTTTGTATCTTTGAATACTTTGAAGATAATGGGACTGGGATTATTAGCCTTTGTTTTTGACTCAATTGCAGGAGTTTTGTTCGCTAAATTCTTAAATCTGTTCTTAAAGGAAAAAATCAATCCTATGGTTGGTGCTGCAGGCATTTCAGCTTTTCCCATGTCTTCAAGAGTTATACAAAAAATGGGACTGGAAGCGGACTCACAGAATCATCTGCTTATGCATGCGGTAGGAGCAAATGTGGCCGGTCAGATCGCTTCAGTTATAGCTGGTGGAGTTATAATTGGACTTGTACCGGGATTAATGTAGGAGGTGTATAATGGATATAGATGTATTAAATTCTTTTAAGCTTATGGGAATGGGTATGGCAGCCATATTTTTAGTAATAATTGTAATATATGCTTCTGTCAGGATCATGCTTAAAGCAACAGCTGAGGATAAATAATAAAGGTCGAAATATATTGGAGGAAAAATGAGAACTAATAAGTATGCTTATATTCTCGTTATGCTTTTAATTGTTGCCATAGCATTGACAGCAGTATTTGGAATAAATGCCGGTCCGATTCATATTAAAGGTATGAGAGAAATAAGATTCGGAATTGATATAAGAGGTGGAGTAGAAGCCGTATTTGAACCTGCAAATCTTGATAGGGTTCCAACAGAAAGCGAGCTTGAAGCTGCCAGAATAATAATGGAAACCAGGATGGATGCCCAAAATATTCTTGATAGAGAAATAACTGTAGACAAGAATACGGGACATATAATAATCAGATTTCCTTGGAAGTCGGAAGAAACAGATTTTAATCCGCAAAAAGCCATAGCTGAGCTTGGAGAGACAGCCAGATTAACATTCAGAGATCCTCAGGGAAACATTATAGTTGAAGGCAAGAATGTTAAGCAAAGCAAGGTTCAGCTTGACGGCAAAACCAATCAGCCTGTAGTTACTCTGGAGTTTGATGAAGACGGAGCAAAGGCATTTGAGGATGCAACAGGAAGACTTATTAACCAGCGCATTTCTATTTACATGGATGAAACGCTGATTTCTTCTCCGGTTGTAACAACAAAGATTACAGGTGGAAATTCGATAATATCAAACATAGAAAGTTCGGAGGAAGCTAAAAGCTTATCTGATAAGATAAATTCAGGTGCGCTTCCGTTTTCCTTAGTATCAAAAAATCACAGTACAATTACGCCTACCATGGGTACCGGAGCTTTGGAAGTAATGCTGAAGGCGGCTGTAATTGCATTTGCTGCAGTATGTATTTTTATGATAGTGTACTACAGATTACTGGGAGTTGTGGCATGTTTTGCACTGCTTTTACAGACTGCTGTTCAGATGCTTGCTCTTTCCATACCTCAGATAACTCTTACCTTAACGGGTATAGCAGGTATCATTCTTTCAATAGGAATGGGTGTGGATGCCAACGTTATTATATCTGAGAGAATTCGCGAGGAACTGAATGAAGGGAAATCTCTGGGATATGCCATAGACACAGGATATGATAAGGCATTCTCGGCAGTTTTTGACGGAAATATCACTACTATAGCTGCGGCCGTTATAATGATGATATTTGGTACCGGTTCCATGCTGTCATTTGGATATACTCTTATGGTTGGATGTATATTAAACTTTGTTTCAGGCGTTACAGCATCTAAAATAATGACAAGATCACTGAGTGCAAATGATATGTTTGCGAAAAAGTCCCTTTATGGCATGAAAGTAAAGGAGGCAAAGTAATGATAAAATTTTATAAAAACAGAAAAATATATTTTACAATTTCTTTAGTTATTATGATTGTAGGAATTGTTGCATTATTTGTAAACGGAATTGAACTGTCAATTCAGTTCAAGGGAGGTGCAATAATAAAATATTCCTACGTAGGTGAAATAGATGCAGGGAGAGCTGCTGAAAAAGTATCTGAGGTTTTGAACAGAACCACAGAGGTACATTTGACTGATGACATGGCGACAGGAAGCAAAAAAATAGAATTGAATCTGTCTGGTAACAGCGGTCTTGAGGCAAGCGAACAGGAGAAACTGGACGAAGCATTAAAAAAA
Source organism: Firmicutes bacterium UBA5227 (assembly GCA_002409285.1). GTDB lineage: Bacteria > Bacillota > Clostridia > Tissierellales > Sedimentibacteraceae > Sedimentibacter. The sequence continues at coordinate 8,785 of DHUT01000004.1, forward strand.
GAGTTTCCTGAAGCTCAGTTAGAATTGGCGGAATCAAATGTTGTTGAACCGTTCATAGGGAAAAGAACTTTGATGAACGGAATAACAGCTATAGTTCTGACTTCACTGTTTATTATACTTTATGTAAGGTTCAGATTTAAAAAGATTTCAGGAATGTCTGCAGGTGTAATAGGTCTGATTGCTCTGTTCCATGATGTGATGGTGGTTTTTTTCACCTTTATAGTTTTAAAAATGCCGATAAATGATTCGTTTATTGCAGTAACACTTACTATAATAGGCTATTCTATAAATGATACCATAGTTATTTATGACCGAATAAGAGAAAATCAGCCTTACTTCCAAAAAAGACCCTTTGAAGAGTTGGTGGATACGAGTATAAATCAGACATTGTCAAGATCAATAAACACAAGTGTGGCTACCGGAGTAAGTATTCTGATAGTATGCATACTTGCATATATATATAATATTGATTCTATAATGACATTTGCCGTACCAATGCTGGTGGGCATAATAAGCGGATGCTATTCAACTGTATGCCTGGCAGGACCGATGATGGTTATGTGGCACAACAGAAAACAAACATCAGAATTATAGAAAACGGAGGAAAGTTATGAAAGAATATTTTAATTCAAGATTGGTCAAGTCGGAAGAATTAAATCACCATAACACTTTATTTGCCGGGAGAACTGCAGAATGGTTTGTGGAGTCATCATTTATTGCTGCCGCATCAACGCTGGGAGATCCTAAAAATGTAGTGTGTTTAAATATTCATGGCTTACTGTTCAAGAATCCTGTAAATTGCGGCGAAATAGTTAAGTTTACCAGCAGGGTTGTGCATCTTGGCAAAAGCAGCATTGTAGTTTATACAAAGATGCAGGCAGAACTGGCAAAAACAACTCCTGTCGATGGATTTATAACGTTTATAGCAGTAGACGAAGATGGAAATAAGATTTATCACGGACTTACGATTGATGACACAGATGATGAAGAAGAGCTTGCATTAAGAGAAAAAGCGAAAAACCTTAGATGATTTTCCTAAGGCATATAGGTATTACAATTTAATAAATATTAATTAAGGTTAGGTATTATAAATTATAGGGACTATTGCATTAAACATTTATGTCATCCTGAGTGTTAGCGAAGGATCTCGCATCATTTAAAATATGAGATTCTTCAGCTTACGGTCTCAGAATGACGCACTGTTAATCACTAATGCAACAGCTCCTATGATAACATGATGCCCCTTCCCATGGACTGGGCTTTGGTTGTAAGATTTTCAGACTTTTCAATAAATTCTTCTATTGTTTCTCCCGCATATTCAACGATTGAGCCACATACACTTAAATTTCTGTTTAAATTAAAACCGTAGTTTTCAATCTCCATTTTTATTTTCTCAGTCATTATTTTTGCTATGTCGATATCCACACTGTTTAAAATAATCATGAATTTGTCGTTTCCGTATCTCCCCACCACATCTATCTTCCTTGAATTGGCACTTAATATTGCAGCTACATCCTGAATTATTTTATCAGCCCGATCCGTACCGTAAATTTTATTTATTTTTTTAAAATCATCTATGTCAAGTACCAGCAGACAGAAGTTCACACTCTCTTCGACGTAGCTTTGCATGCTGCTTTTTATGCTTTCGTTCATAAATTGAAAATTATAAAGATTGGTGAGCATGTCTACATTAGCTTTTGATTTTAACTCATTTTCCAGGTGGGTTATTTCTCGCTCTCTTTCTAACAGCAGCCTTTTCATTTCTTTCTTTTCTGTCAAATCCTGCATTGCAATATAAAAGGTGTCACCTGCGAAACCAAAAATGCTGAATCTAATGAATTTTTCAAACCTGGTAATGTATTGTTCAATGATTTTATGGTCACTTGTCATGGCGGCTTCACTTAAAATTTTTGGCCAGTCAAATATGGAATTTAATAATTCCGGAAAAACGTATGTCAATTTTTTGTTCAGAATATCTTTTACAGGTCTGTTCATGAGAAGTTCAGTCTGCTTATTAGCATATATAACTTCAATATCAATTTTTTCTGAAGCTTCTTTCTCTATTTTGCACTGAACTATTGCGTCTGATAGATAATCTAAGTATTCTTTCAAATTACCGCCCCCTCTTATTTTTTTAGAAATCCTCTAAGTCATCAAAATCATAACATTCTTGCTTAAGTAATGTAACTACTGCCTTTTTTACTGTGCTGAATTCAAAACCCTTATTAACTAAATAATTAGATAATTTAACGCTTCTCCTTTCATCATCTTTTTTTATAGTTCTGAGCTTTTTGCTGCCTAAGCTCAAAGCTCGTTCTAACTCATCATCTTCAGAAATACAGCTTAATTTTTCATCGATGATTTCACGGTTTATTCCTTTATGGTAAAGGGCTTCCCGAACCCTTCTTTTTCCATACTTTGAAATATTGATTTTATTATTAATCAGAATTTCACTGTATCGTTCGTCGTCTAAATATTTGTTTTGTTTCAATTTTATAACTGCATTATCTATAAACTTAGCATCGTATCCTTTTTCATTAAGCTTTATTCTTAGCTGCTTTTCACTTTTGAAAGTCCTTGAAAGCACCGATAAAGCGTAATTATATACATTAATTTCCTCTTCAGCCATTAATATTTCTTCTATAAAGTCTTCTTTTAGTTCCATGTTCTTTGATAAAGAATATTTAACCATAATATTTATGTCTATTCCAAATGCAAAGCTATCGTCTAAGTAAATATTTACTCTGTTCTTATTGTTTTTCTGGTACTCAATCTTAGTAATTTTTTTCATATCATTTCCTCATAGATTTCTTATATTTTAGCACATATATCGAAAATTATCAATAAATGTCTTTTTTAATTCTAAAAATCAGAATCAAAAAGGGAACTTACAAGTTCCCCTTTTTTCGCGATTTTTTACGAAAAAATTCTTTCTATATCCAGCACTCCGGCACCCTGGTCATAAGATGAAGCTTTGATTCTTGAGCATGCGCTTAGGAGCTTTCTTTTAATATCATAGTGGGTGTAGTTAGGGTTTTCATTTAATAAAAGTGCCGCCGCACCTGATACCATCGGAGCGGACATTGATGTCCCGCTCAGACTGGTATAACCGGTCAAATTAGTGTTTGAGAGAGACGTTATATTTACCCCGGGTGCAATCAAGTCAGGCTTTCTTATTTTATCAATAGTCGGCCCTCTGCTGGAGAATTCAGCAATAACATCATCATTTAATTCGGGTGTCCGTTTATCGTCAAGAGCCCCCACAGAAATAACGTATCTGCTGGTTGCGGGTGACAGGATTGTATTTTTAAGGGGACCGCTGTTCCCTACGGCTGCAATTACTATAAGATTGTTTTCAATTGCTCGGTTTGCAGCTTTTACCAGCGGGTCTCTCTTTTCTCTGTACTGAGCAATTGCACCCAGTGAAAAGTTAATTATTCTTGTTTTATAAACCTCCTTATTGTCTATAATCCACTGAACCGTGGACAAGATATCTGAAGTGTTTCCGTTTCCAATTTCATCAAGAACTTTGATTGACAATATGTTTGCCTCAGGAGCTATACCCCGGTACTTTCCCCTGGATGCATACCCATTGCCGGCCAAAATGCCGGCACAATGAGTACCGTGCCCATTGTCATCGTACATTCTAAATTCATTGTTTACAAAGTCCTTGAATCCTACTATTCTGTTGTTTGGATATATTAAATCCGCATGAGGAGATATTCCGGTGTCTATAATAGCAACAGTGACATTTTTGCCTGTATAGCCGGTGTTCTGAATTAGGTCAGCGCCAATTACCTTTCTTGCTACATCCATTACAGCAAATACTTTTGCATCGTAGCAGATAAATTCAACATCAGGATCTGCTGTCAACTCTAATATGGAGTTTATACCCATTTCACAGGCACAGCCGTTTACAATGGGAAGATTATTTTTTAATTTATTTGATAAGGAGGAAATTTTACCTTCTTTTACTTTTTTTTTGTCTTTATAGGTTATGATAACTGGTATAATATTATTGTTGCTTGAATATAGCTGTCCTCTGATGGTTGGGCAAAGCTTGCTGTAATCTATATGATTTTTCATGATATTCACCTACCTAAATTAATTTATGCTTTTAATTAAAGTTGGTGTTCATTTTTGAAAAACATGGTATAATATATTAATAGTTAATTAGCAGCTATTATAGTGACGGTAGTCCGATGTCATTCTGAGGGAAAAACCGAGGGAACTAATCTTTTGGTGTAGGATTCTTCCCTGCTGTTCAGGACGACATGCTGCTTCGCTGCATATTCATAGCAATTACAATCAATATATTAATTGCATGTCAAATGCTTATCAATTGTTAGGGAGGTATTTATGCCTAAAATATTAGTAGTAGATGATGAAAGACCGATAGCTGAAATAATAAAGTACAAT
>DHUT01000004.1:13426-25370 GCA_002409285.1 Firmicutes bacterium UBA5227
AAGACGGTTCATAAAATGAAACCTGAATTAATAATTCTTGACATTATGCTTCCAAAGAAAAACGGCTTTGAAGTTTTAAAAGAAATTAGAGTACAATATGTTATGCCTGTAATAATGCTTACCGCAAAAGAAGAGGAAAATGACAAGATAACCGGTCTTGATTTGGGTGCAGATGACTACATTGTAAAGCCTTTCAGCAACAAAGAGCTAATAGCAAGAGTAAATGCAAACCTTCGAAGAGTAAAGCTTTCTAATATTAACGAGGAAATGAAGTCAAAAATAATCAGTGTAGGAAATCTTACAATTGATATGAATACTTTTGAGGTAAGCAGGGATAATCAGGTTATTGACCTGACAAACAGAGAATTTGACCTTTTGAAATATTTGTTTTTAAATGCTGATAGAGTGTTTAACAGGGAACATTTGTTAAAAGAGGTATGGGGTTATGAATTCGGTGACTTAAGAACAGTTGATGTAACTGTAAGAAGGCTCAGAGAAAAAATCGAAACAGATGATGACAAATATATAATTACAAAAAGAGGAACAGGTTATTATTTTAAGAGCAAGTAAATTTGTGGTGCGAGACTGTTAGTGTTTTAAAAGCATAAGTTAAGTACAGGGAGAAATTATGTTTAAGAGTATCAGATGGAGATTTATTTTAATTTATTTTCTGCTTGTTTTTTTTGCAATGTCCATAGTGGGAATTTATATAGTACATCAGCTTGAAAGTATTCAGCTTGAAGTGAACAGAACAAATATGGAGAAAAGGATACAATCCATTTTAAATTCCTCAGAAGTTCTCAAAACAAAAGAATGGGATGAAAATGTTGGGGAAATTAAAGAGAATATTCGAAGCATTCAAATAAGCTATAATGAAAACCTATATATCATATTAGATGATGAACAAAAAACGATAATAGCAGGAAGTGCTGAAGACATAATAGGGAAAAGTGCATTTAATACAAACTCAATTAATAATTACATTTTTACAAAATCATTGGACGGAACAACCCAGTATACTGTTTCTCCCGATCAATATGAAGAAACCGGGGAAAATACAGAAAATCCAAATCTTTATCATATGTCATACCCTGTTAAAATGGACGGAAACATTAAAGGCTATATTTATCTTACAAACAATATTGAATATATATATGATACCGTAAATGAGTCAATGGAAATTATGAGTCAGGCTACCATGATAGCTCTGACAATTACTATTTTTTTAGGCTTTATACTTTCGTCAACCATTACGGGTCCTATTAAAGAACTCACATATAAAGCTAAACGAATGTCACAGGGAGATTTTGACCAGAAAGTAAACGTAAAATCTAACGATGAAATAGGGCAGCTTGGAACAATGTTTAATTTTCTCATAGATGAGCTTAAAACCTCAATGTCCAGTTTACAGCAGGAAAAAAGCAAAATGGAAACGACATTTAAATACATGGCTGACGGAGTTTTGACTGTTGATATTTACGGGAACATAATCCATGCCAACCCGGTAGCCAAAAACCTGTTGTCATTAAATGATGATGAAGAAAAGTATGATGATGTGGTTAATAAAATTAACGGAAATATGCTCCTTGCGAATTTAGAATCTAAAGGTTACCACGGCACAGAAATTTTAGAGAAAGACGGAGAAACGTACAATGTGGATTATGCACCATTCATGAACAATAAAAATGAAATTGGAGGCGTGATTATTGTTTTTAAAAACATTACCGAACAATATAAAATTGACAAGCTGCAAAAAGAATTTGTAGCCAATGTTTCTCACGAATTGAAAACTCCTATCACAACTATCAAAAGCTATACTGAAACGCTGCTTGATGGTGCTGTTGAAGAAAAACAGACAGCAGAGGATTTCCTAAGCGTAATAAATTCTGAAACTGACCGTATGTCAAGGCTGGTAAGTGATTTGCTGAAACTGTCCAGAATGGACTATGAACAAACTAAATGGAAAAAAGAAAAGTTAAATTTAAACAAAATTGTTAACCAGGTTGCAAAAAAGCTCGTAATTCAGGCTCAGATGAAGAATGTGACAATGCATGTCAGCCAAATACCAGAGGATATAAATGTTCTTTTTGACAGAGACGGGTTTGAGCAAATACTTTTAAATATTGCAGGAAATGCAATAAAATATACACCGGAAAATGGCAATGTATGGATTGATGCTAACAAAGTTAATGAAAATATAAATTTAAGCGTTAAGGATGATGGAATCGGAATCCCCAGAGAAGACCAGGCAAGAGTATTCGAAAGATTTTACAGGGTTGATAAGGCCAGGTCAAGGGAGCTGGGAGGAACAGGTCTGGGGCTTTCAATAGCCCGGCAGATAGCAGAGGCTCATGACTGTGCATTAACTATTAACAGCGAATTAAACAAAGGAACTGAAATAGTTATTACAATTCCTGAATTCAAGTAAGAGGTACTCATGAAACATGGAAATATTAAGAATATAATTTTAATAGCAATGGTGGTTGTCTGCATTTATCTAAGCAGCAATGTATGGCTGAAATTGCCGGATTTATTTGATTCAGGCAACAGGGAAGCTGATAAGCAGGGAATAACTGCTGATATAGATATATGGGATGTGGTAAGGCCGATAAAAAGTGTGATTAAATACAAGGACAACTACACAATAACTTATTCTGACTATAAAGATGTTTGGGGCAAGACAGTATATATGATAAAGGATGCTTTTGATAATTTTGATAGCTCTATAGTTAATGAATCAGCTCCATTTCCTGCACAATATCTGAAATTTGATTTTAACACAAGTATTCCGGTGGAAATTTTCACGGGTAATATGAAAATTGAAAATAAGCATATTAATGATAAAATAAAAAATGTAAAGAATATAATTATAGACCTGGACAATCCAAAATCCATATATATTTATAATGGAGAAAATACTGTAAGAATTGAAAATGACATAATTAATACACAGGAAATTTCAGAAATAGTCATACAATTTGACTTTAATGGCACAACTCAATTTGCATTTGACCAGGTAATCGGGGAGGAAAAAATTCAGGTTCCTATCCCACTGGAAACAGCTGCCCTAAGTCCGGTTCTGGTGCAGTCGGAGCTTGATGTTTTTGATACGGATACAATAAACCAGATAGCAAAAAACTATTTCAAAAATAATTATGATTATGTCAGAAAGTCTGTTGAAGTAAACGGAAATACCGTATACATGTACAGAACCGAAAAAATGCTTAAAATAAATTCAGAGGGACTGCTTGATTTTTATGACACAACAGCTGATTTAAAAAACTCATCAGATGTTTATGAAAGCCTTGTAGCGGCAATTAATTTTACCGAAGAATTCTTGGGGCTTCCGGATGACGGATACCTGAATAAAGTTGAGAGCATTGTATATGACGGAAGCTATGGCTACAGATATACATTTTCATATAAAATTTTAGAGCATCCTATATTATTCAGCAAGGTCAGAGAAAATTCAGCTTTGCAAATTGATGTGGTGGGAGACAATGTAATCTCATATAAGAGGTTTATAAGAAAAATGGATGAATCACAAATGGATAGGAGAAGTGAAGTCCAAATACTTCCTGCAGTTGATGTAATCAGCATGAATCTGAATTTGGAAACAGAACCTCAAAGCGAAGATGAAGTTACTGAAATAAAACCGCTGAAAAAAGATACACTCAAGGAAATCAACAATGTTTATCTCGGATATTTTGACTTGTCAAGAATTTCAAAAGAACAGCTTCTCAGGGTTGTCTGGGTTGTGGAAACCCAAGACAGAACCTGGATATTTAATGCAATATCAGGTAAGCTGATAGAAGAATGGCAATAAGGGTGAGAGTATGGATTGGAATAAAACAAGCTCAATATTAATAACGGCATTTATCATCTTAAATATATTTCTGTTTATATCTTCATATAATGATATATCCTCTGAAGAATATGATGTTACCTCAGATGCTGAATTCATCCAGAATATGGAGAACGTTTTAATGGAAAGGGATATTGTCATAGACTGCGAATTACCCAAAGAAACATATCTGCTACCTGTTTTAGATACTGAATATGAAATAATCCAGATAAACCAGGAGCTTTTAACCCGATTCCTCGGATCTGAGGTGGAACCTGTTGAAGATGTAACTGTTTACAGCAACGGTAATGGAGAAGTGCTTGAAATAATTGACGGCAAAAAACTTCAGTATACAATAAGAGAAAATATTGCCGGTATAATTGAAGATGAAGATAAGTTAACAGAAGAAATAGATAGGTTTATTGAAGAAAAAAGGATTGATGCGCAAGGATATTCCGAAACCTGCAGAAAAATTTCTGAGTACGGTTCATTGGTTATATATACGAAAAAATACAATGCTTTCAGTATAGATAATGCCTACATGTATTTTTATATGGATAATGACGGAATCTACAAGTTTGAAATGCAAAACATAGTATCGATAAAAGAAATAGCGGGGAAAATCCGCACATTTTCTGCAGCAGAAGCATTGCCGAGACTTCTGTCCTTTGAAGACGTTAAAAATAAAAAAATCACAGAAATAAATATGACATATTATAGTATAGAAGATGAGAATTGGCAATTCGTTTACAGAATAAATTCATATCCTGTGTGGAAAGTTATTTTTAGTGATGGGACGCAGAAACACTTACCAACCATAAACATTTATAATATGGAATAGTATTTATTTGTTGAAAATATGTAAGTTTTATTATATTATTGTAGAGATTAAACATTATTGTTTGCACACTGTGTCATTGCTATGAATAGGATCTTTAGAGTGGCATTCTGAATCGCAGGTGGAAGAGTCTTATTACAGATTTTGGGTGTGAACTTTAGCTTTAACATCGATTGCTGTCCGATTGCGGATTTATATATAAAAAAACAAGAATTGAGGAATTATTTATGTCAAAATTTGTTATAGAAGGTGGAACAAGACTAAAAGGAAAAGTAGATATAGGGGGTTTTAAAAATGCGGCAGTTGCAATAATACCTGCAGCATTGCTTTGCACGGGCAAGTGCATAATTCAAAATGTCCCTAAAATTGAAGATGTTAATGTATTTATGGATATACTGGATGAATTAGGAGCGAAAACCAGTTTTCTAAACGATAATTCAATATCTATAGATACAACAGATGTTAAGGAATGTTACCTGAAAAATGGATTATCTAAAAAAATGAGAGCTTCATACTACTTGCTTGGAGCAGGTCTTGGAAGATTTAAAAAAGCATCATCACTGCTTCCGGGAGGGTGCGATATCGGAGCAAGGCCGATAGACCAGCATATAAAAGGCTTTGAAGCATTGGGAGCCACAGTTGACATTACACCTGAGGGAAGAGTAAACGTACAGGCTGAAAAACTTGTGGGCAACAAAATATACCTTGATGTTGTCAGCGTAGGCGCTACAATTAACATAATGCTTGCTGCTGTTTATGCGGAGGGAAGAACCATAATAGAAAATGCTGCAAAAGAACCACATATAGTAGATACCGCAAACTTTTTAAACTCCATGGGAGCAGATATAAAGGGAGCTGGAACTGATGTGATAAGAATCAATGGAGTGAAGAACCTCATTGGATGTGAATATAGAGTAATTCCGGATCAGATAGAAGCAGGAACGTATATGATAGCAGCAGCAGCAACAAAGGGGGATATTATAATAGATGATATTATTCCAAAGCATCTTGAGCCTGTAACCGCAAAGCTGAAAGAAATGGGTGTGGGTATTGAAGAATACGGTGATTCAATTAGAGTTTTTTATGAACATGAATTAACACCTGTTAACATTCAGACTCTTCCATATCCCGGATTTCCCACAGATTTGCAACAGCCAATGACGGTTCTTCTTTCGACATTAAGCGGTGAAAGCACAGTTGTTGAAGGGGTATCCGAGGATAGATTTAAGTATGTGAATGAGATTAGGAAGATGGGTGCAAACATAGAATTTACAAAGAAGCACGCAAAAATTTCCGGCATTAACCATCTGAGCGGAACTATGGTACAAGCCACGGATCTGAGAGCGGGTGCTGCTCTGATAATTGCAGGGCTCATGGCAGAAGGTATAACAGAAATAACCGGAATACAGCATATTGACAGGGGCTATGAGCATATTGAAAATAAGTTCATGAACCTTGGCGCAAAAATAAAAAGAGTTAAGGATGAAGAATAATAATTAAGTTAAGTTAAGCATAGCTTAATTAATATAAATAATGGAGGGCAAAAAATGTTAGAGGATATAAAATATTTAAAGGTGAATCTACCGGAAGATATACTTAAATTAAAGTGCGGCGGAGATTTCGAAGGAGCACAGAGATTAATAGATCTGCGCCTGAAGAAGAAAACTTCCACAGCATTGAGAAAAAGACTCGAATTGGAAAAAGAAATACTGAAAACCCTAAAGGGAGAATATCCATATACCTTTGACCAGGCTTTAAAAAAAATGCAGGATAATATCAAGGACTTCACAAAAGAGGAGTTGATTCAGCTCCAGGAAGACAGTCAGGCCGACTGGATATTGATAGACGGAAAGGTTCATTTTAATGATAGTTTTTATGGCTCGTTAATACTTACAAGAGAAGATTTAAGAGGAAGATTAATAAATAAGGAAGAAGACGATAACAAAAACAGCGAATTTTTAGATAAAAATATAAATGAATCCAGAACTAATGGCAACTCTTCTTACTTTATTCATTTAAGAACAACATTAAAGTTAAAAGAAACTTCTGAACGAATCGGGAAAAAAATAAGGGTGTACATGCCATTACCTGCAAATTGTCAGCAGACAAACATAAAAATCATTAAAACAATTCCGGAAGCTACTTATATAGCAGATGAAAATTATCCGGGCAGGACAGCATATTTTGAAACTTCCCTAAAAGAAAATCAAGAATTTTCAGTGGAGTATTCCTATGAAACTAATTTGAAATATAATTCTCCCGATCCGTCTGCTGTATCAAAAGAACAGCCTAAATTTGACACTGAGGAATTTGAGCCGCATATTATGTTTACGCCATACATCAGGGAGCTGACAGAAGAAATAATCGGAGATGAAACAAATCCACTGATTAATGCAAGGAAAATATATGACTATATTACTCAGAATGTAAAATACTCATATATGAGGGCATACTCAACAATTATAAATATCCCTGAATATGCTGCTCTTAATCTGAAGGGAGACTGCGGCGTTCAGGCATTGTTATTTATAACATTGTGCAGATGTGCAGGAATCCCTGCAAGATGGCAGTCAGGACTTGCGGTTACGCCATACCACATAGGACCTCATGACTGGGCACAGTTCTATATTGAACCATATGGCTGGATGTTTGCCGACCCTTCATTTGGAGGAAGTGCATACAGAAGCGGAAATATAGAAAAGTGGAATTTCTATTTTGGAAACCTGGATCCATTCAGAATGATCGCAAATTCAGAATTCCAGCACGAATTTGACCCTCCTAAGAAATATTGGCGCCATGATCCATACGACAACCAGGTAGGTGAATGCGAATATGAAGACAAAGAAATACGAAGAGAAGAATTCAAAGTTGGCTACGAATTAATTGAAATGAAAAAAATATAGGCATGCAAACTTTAATCCGAAAACCTGTTGGTTTTCGGATTTTTAAACAAATAATTGACTGGAGATATAGTATGTTTAACAAGGACAGTTATGTAAAACAGTTTACAGATATGATGTCAGAAGGATTCATTTTTATTGATGATGTCGGTACTATACAGATATATAATAATAAGGCTAAAGAGATTTTCGGCATTGAATATGAGTTCGATTTCAGTCACGATTCGGGAAGATTAGAAAAGGGGGATATTGTAATTATAGCTGATACACATATAGGAGAAGATGATGGCAGTCTAAGTCCGGAAGTGTTGAAGCATATTGGAATAACAGATGCAAATTTAGAAAAAGGCGATTCAGTAATTGCTGTTGGAAGATACGATAAAAGAAATTCTGAGGTTACGATTTATAAATATAATAAGAGTGAAAATAAGGTAAAAAAAATTGAATTAAGCTGCAAGAATTTTGGTGCACATATTTATTCAAGCATTGATTTTGTTGGCAGAAGTATTTTAATAGAAGTTGATAATATAAAATATAATATTGATTATGTTAAAAGTTTCGGACATATGGTAGTGCTTAATGGGAAAACGGGAAAAATGAAATTTTACCAAAGCAAGGGATATACTGCAAGAGGCGAAGGGATACTTGATTTGCTTATGGGCAAAACGTTTATGCCCAAAGGCGGCTCTGAGAATTTTTATGTTATTGGTAAGAATATTTTTGAAATACACAAGGATAATAAAACTATAAAGGAGTTTTTTAATGTGGCTGCCGGAAGTGATATAAGCTATACAGGCAAGTATAGAGAAATAAATGGGAGACCTACAATATGTTCACTGTTTCCTGTGGACAAGAATGGCAAAAGAGTTGGAGCTGTATTGAAAGTTAATGATATTTCGGAAGTTAAAAGTATTATAAAGGAAAGAGATGAAGCTCTGCAAAATCTATATCAGCTTGAAAGTCAATTGGAAGATGAGGAAACAACATTAAGGCTGCTTCCGGATTTTATCGGTGAGAGCAGAGAAATTATCAATGTTAAACGTCTTGCATTGAAAGCCGCTAAATCAAATTCAACAGTATTGCTTTTAGGTGAAAGTGGAACCGGGAAAAGTATACTGGCAAAAGCGATTCACAATAACAGCAGCAAAAGGGATAAACCATTTATAGCTGTAAATTGTGCTACATTGCCCGAGACACTGTTGGAGAGCGAATTGTTTGGATATGAAGAAGGAGCATTTACTGGAGCGAAAATTGGCGGAAAGGTTGGAATTCTTGAACTTGCCAAGGGAGGGACCCTTTTTCTTGATGAAATAGGAGAAATTGCCCTGTCTCTACAGGCAAAGCTCCTTCAAGTATTGCAGGAAAAGACGTTTTATAAGGTTGGCGGAAAAACAAATAAGAAATTAGATGCCAGAATAATTGTCGCTACTAACAAGAATCTTGAAAATGAAGTTCAGGAGGGAAGGTTTAGAGAAGACTTATATTACAGAATTAATGTTCTTCCGATACTAATACCATCTTTAAGGGACAGAAAGCAGGATATATATATATTAATTAAAGAATTACTTCCAAAGATATGCTTCAGAACCGGATGTGAAGAAAAGGGGATTTCAGGTGAAGCTATCAGCATACTGTCGAATTATGACTATCCGGGAAATGTGAGGGAACTTGAAAATATCCTTGAACGTGCTGTAAATATAGCTGAAGGCAATACCATCTTTTCAAATCACTTGCTTATTAATAATAAATTTAAAAAAAATGAGACGTTAAAAATCAAACCTTTAAAGGATATTGTTCTTGAATCAGAAAGGAATGCAATAAAGTCAACACTTGACTATTATAACGGTGATAAAAAAGCTGCTATGCTTTCATTGAAGATTGGTAAGACAAGTTTTTATGAAAAAATAAAAAAATTTAAATTAGACATCTGATACATAATTCCGAAATAGAGGAAAGCTTCCGTAATTTCGGAATTATTTTTATGTTAATTAATTCACCTTCATAAAAGTATAAGTTCATTTGAATTCCGAATTTCCGGAAAATATAATTTTAAATTTATAGGAAACGCACTGAATTATCTACCTATTAAATAATTATTGATTGAAATTTCAATATATTATTATGATAAATATATTTTATGAATTTTGGCATATTGTTTGCTTCATATAGATATTGCTTAATCAAGCAGCATATTATTAATAAAAAGAGATTAATTAAAGTTAAGGAGAAATGAAATGCTAAATGCAATTTGGTTGGGATTAATTGTTATTGGAGTAATAACAGCAATATTTACAGGAAACGTACAAGCTGTAGGCGATGCAGCATTTGAATTTGCTAATACAGCTGTAGAAATTTGTATAGGGTTAATCGGAACAATGACTCTTTGGCTGGGAATAATGGCAATAGCAGAAAAGTCAGGGCTGGTAAAAATACTTGGAAAGGCATTAAGCCCAATAATGAAGAGATTGTTTAAGGATATTCCCGAAGATCATCCTGCTATGGGAGCAATGGTTATGAATATTTCAGCAAACATGCTTGGACTTGGAAATGCTGCAACACCGCTTGGGCTTAAGGCAATGAAAGAATTAGATTCACTTAATGAACACAAAGGAATAGCAACTGATTCAATGATAATGTTCATGGCATTAAATGACGGCTGTGTTGCCCTTATACCTGCAACCATTATAGGATTGAGGGTTGCGGCAGGCTCATCAAATCCCACGGAGGTAATAGGACCAATACTGTTATCAACATCGGTAACTGTTGTTTCAGCAGTAATACTGACAAAACTATTTGCAAAAAGAAAAAAATACAGAGTTGAAAATTATATCAAAAAAGACGAAGCAAATATTGATAATATTTAGGAGGATATCATGTTTCAATCAATTGTTGGTAACATATCATTATATGCAATACCTGTTTTACTTATAGGAATACCATTGTATGGATATATAAAAAAGGTTAAAGTTTATGAAGTATTTGTTGAGGGAGCTAAGGATGGTTTTAATACTGCGATAAATATTATACCATACCTTGTGGCAATGCTTGCTGCAATAGGAGTATTCAGAGCTTCAGGTGCTATGGACTTTGTGGTTAAAATCTTTTCGCCAATTACCAAACTTATAGGAATGCCGGCTGAAATACTTCCCATGGGTATTATGAGATCATTATCCGGAGGCGGCGCTCAGGGTATGATGGTAGAATTATTCCAAACATACGGACCGGATTCTCTTATAGGAAGAATGGCCTCTGTTGCAATGGGGTCTACAGAAACAACTATGTATGTTATAGCAGTTTATTTTGGCTCTGTTAAAATAAGCCAGACAAGACATGCAGTATCTGTTGGATTGATTGTTGATCTTATCAGCCTGATTTCGGCTGTTGTTATAACAAATTTGGTATTTGGAGGTATGTAGAATGGTATTTCCGGAAAAATTAAAAAAAGGTGACACAGTTGCAATTGTTGCTCCATCATCTCCTGTGACAAAAGAACAAGCAGATGCTTGCAAAAGACTTGTCGAGGATATGGGATATAAGGTAAGAATGGGTAAATGCACGTATCTTTCCATCCATGGATATTCTGCAGGAACAGGAGAGGAAAAAGCGGAAGATATAAACGAAATGTTCGCAGACAAAACAGTTAAGGCAATATGGTGCATAAGAGGAGGGGACACAAGCTCTCATGCCATGGATAAAATTGACTATGAAATTGTCAGGAACAATCCCAAAATATTCGTCGGTTACAGCGACATAACAAATCTTCATGTAAATTTTAATCAGAAGTGCGATTTAGTAACATTCCACGGACCAATGGTTAAATCCAATATGCTTAATGATTTTGATGATTTTACAAAAACAAGCTTTGATAAAGCTCTGAATATGGGAGAAGAGCTCACATTGGAAAATCCTGATGGAGAAAATTTTAAGGTTATGGCTGAAGGTCATGCAAAAGGAACTGTTGTAGGCGGGAACCTGGCACTTCTGACGTCAATGATTGGTACACCGTATGAGGTAGATGCAAAGGGTAAAATATTATTTATTGAAGATGTGGATGAAAATGTTGAAAGACTTGACAGAATGATGTATCAGTTAAAATATTCGAACAAGCTGAAAGATGCAAATGGGATTATTTTCGGTGATTTCACAGACTGTGTGAATAATAGGGATAATTCTTATACCGTAATTGAAATGCTGAAGGATGTACTGGCAGGTTATGATAAACCGGTTATGTACAACATAAAATCAGGACACTGTTTTCCTATGTCAACAATTCCCTTTGGAACAACATGTGTAATGGATACCAATTCGGGTACAATTAAATTCTGCAAATAACGAAATTATAATTAAAAAAAGGCTAAAACT
>DHUT01000004.1:25596-42020 GCA_002409285.1 Firmicutes bacterium UBA5227
TTCATGAAATATTTCCCTTTAAGATGTTTGTGTTGCATCATTAGACGAAATTATTTTCATGTAATTTTCTATTTCATGATTGTTTCCCAGTACAAAATGCTTATCCTCAATTTCAACCCAAGCCGGTTTATCAGAGGAATAATCATGACATGATGGGTTATAGACCTGAAGAACTTTTTTCTTTTCTGCTTCGGGATCAGGCATTGAAATTGCTGAAAGTAATGCCCTGGTATATGGATGAAGCGGATGTGAAAATAATTTTTCTGTGTCAGCCAGCTCAACAATTGTACCCTTATAAATTACGGCAATACGGTCTGCAATATAATTCATGACCGAAAGATCATGTGATACAAAAAGATATGTAAGACTATGCTCTTTTTGAAGTTCAGACAAAAGGTTCAATACCTGGGCTCTTATAGAAACATCCAGTGCTGAAATTGGTTCATCAGCTATGATAAATTCAGGTTCCATTATGATTGCACGTGCTATACCAATTCTTTGCCTCTGACCTCCTGAAAATTCATGTGGGAAACGGCTCATAAATTCCGGCAGCAACCCAACATCCATAAGAACCTTTGCAACTTTTTCCTCACGTTCTTTTTCTGATAGTTCAGGATGAACATTTATAAGACCTTCTGAGACTATATAATCGACCTTTGCACGATCATTAAGGGAAGCCATAGGATCCTGGAATATCATCTGTATTTTTTTGGTAACTAATTTGTCAAGATCCTTATCAATATTACCGCTTATACGTTGCCCGTGAAATAATATTTCACCTTCATCCGCAGGGTTTATTCGTATTATTGTGCGTCCCAATGTTGTTTTTCCGGAACCTGATTCTCCCACCAGGCCAAAAGTCTCTCCCTTATATATATCAAAACTTACATTGTTAACGGCATAAAAAGGATTCTTTTTATTGCCGAAACATACGCTTAAATTTTTAACTTCAATAATTTTTTCTTCAGAAATATTCTTTGTATGTCCTGCACCGGATATACTAACATTCTTAACAGATATATCCGGAATATTAAATTTTGGAGTTCTTGGATCTAAAAGCCATGTTCGTGCTTTATGAGTCGGACTTAGGTTAAAATATGGCGGTCGTTTTACATAATCTATAGCTAAAGCATATGGGTTACGAGGTGCAAAAGCATCTCCCTTAATTTCGGTAAAGAGATTAGGCGGTGTTCCTACAATTGAATAAAGCGGTTCACCCTTTACACTAAGCTGCGGAAGTGAAGCCAATAAGGCCCATGTATACGGATGCTGCGGACTATAAAATATTTCTTCACACTTACCTATTTCTACAATATCTCCCGCATACATAACGGCAACCCGGTCAGCAATATTTGCAACTACTCCAAGGTCATGAGTTATATATATTACTGTCAGTTTATATTTTTTTTGCAGTTCTTTAAGCATTTTTAATATTTGGGCTTGAATGGTAACATCTAAAGCTGTTGTAGGTTCGTCGCAAATCAATATTTTAGGGTTGCACGCAATAGCCATGGCAATTACCACACGCTGACGCATACCGCCCGAGAATTCATGAGGATAATTTTTAGCACGCTTTTCAGGATCTGTTATTCCCACATCTTTTAATATTTCTATAACCTTTTTCCTTTTGGCTTCATTATGAAGTCCCTGATGCAGTTCAACTGCTTCACCTATTTGACTCTCAACTGTTTTCAGAGGATTTAAACTTGTCATGGGATCCTGAAATACAATGGCAATTTCTTTTCCTCTTATGTTGGTCCACTCCTTGTCAAGTTTATAACTTGATAGATCTATACCATCATATATTATTTCACCTGAATCAATCCACCCGTTTTTATCCAGCATTCCGATGCACGACTTTGCCAATACGGATTTACCTGACCCTGATTCTCCTACAATAGCAAGACTTTCTCCCTCGTATAAGTCTGCTGATACTCCTCTTAACGCCGTAAGATGCTGACCTCGGAGAGTAAATTTCACCACCAAATCTTTTATAGACAATATTGTTTTATCCATAGTCAACTCCTTATACGTGATTGCGTGGGTCTGATGCATCTGAAAAAGCATTGCCCAGGGCATAGAATGAAATTGTTATTACAGCAACAACAATTGATGGGAAAATTATCTGATATGTTTGTGTAGGTACCATCATTACACGGCGTCCTTCGTTAATAAGATTTCCCAAGGAAGGAATACTGGCAGGCAATCCCAGACCTATATAGCTTAAAAACACTTCAGAACCAATAATATCCGGTATGGATATGGCGCTGTCAAGTAATATTACAGATATTAACTGTGGAAGAAGGTTTTTAGTAATAACACGTTTTGTAGGGGTACCTAAACATCTGGATGCAAGATTGTATTCTCGGTCACGGACTATAATTATGAGATTTCGTATCCATTTTGCCATACCTAACCAGCCAGTAAGGCACATTGCAAATATTAAGGTACTGACACTGGGCCGCAGAATATATGCTATCAGCATACGTACTATGGTAGTAGGCACATTATTTAATACATTGTAAATTTCCGTAAATATTTTATCTACCTTTCGCACATAACCCCATATGGCACCAATAATTATTCCTACAACAGCATTAACTGTAACTGACACAATTCCTATAAATAAAGTTGTGCGTGTTCCTGACCATATTCTTGCCCACAAGTCCTGTCCTATGGCGTTGGTTCCAAACAAAAATTCACTATTGGGTTTTGCATTTCTTATAGCTGCATTTCCTTCCTTAAATATTTGGATAGGGTCTTTCTGATTGGGTAAATATGGCTGAATAATTATGAATAAAAGCAGCAGGCATAAAAAAGAAAGTACTATACGGCTGGATTTTTTGCTGAAAAACAACTTAAAGGTACTTTTCCAGTAAGAATATCCTGTAGCTGCTGTTTTTTCCGCACGCTGAGGGTCAAATTCGATAAATTTAAAGAGCTTGGACTCGTTGGGATCTTCTAAATCAATATCATTAAGTTTAAATCTGCTTTCAATATCTATACTGTTTATCCAACTCATTATCTGACACCTCCTTCTGAATAAAGCTTTATTCTGGGGTCGCATACTGCCATAAGTATATCCCCCAAAAGCATGCCAATTACGCTTATTACTGCATACATCAATACCAATGCCTGAACAAGATTATTATCCTGAACCTTTATAGCATTAACAAGAAGACCTCCGGTTCCCGGTATGGAATATAACGATTCGATATACAGTGAGCCTGATATTGTAAACAATATTGATGCGGGTAAGTTTTGTGCCATTGGAACAAATGCATTCCTTAAAATATGCTTTGTCATAACTGCATAATTGTTCAGCCCCTTAGCTTTTGCCAGTTTAACGTAGTCCTGATTTATCTGATCCACCATATATCTTCGTACCCACATGGCATAAGATGCGGTACCGCCCAGAGACATAGATATTGTCGGAAGTATCCATGTAACCGGATTGTTTTCATCAAATATCATTCCTATATTTAATAACTTTGTAAATAAAAATTGTATAAACAGATAATATACGGCTGCCGGAACAGCATTTATAAACAATACATATCCATTTCCGATTGTATCGGGCAGCTTGCCCTTATACATCGTCATTAATATACCCAGTGATACACCAAAAATTAGTGACAGTACTAAAGATGCAACTCCAAATTTTAATGAGTAACTTATTTTTGGCGCAATGATTGACCAGACTGGTTTTCCTACATAGTAACTAATAGAATTTCCAAAGTCGAATTTTGTTATGATGTTCTTAAAATAGTTATAGACCTGTTTATACACCGGATCAAGAAGTCCCAGGTCCTTGAGTATCATTTGTTTTGTCTGATCAGACAATTTATCGGAACGATCTCCGAAATATCCTTCAACGGGAAGCAGACGCATGAGCAAAAATACTATTATGAGTATCAGAACTAATGAAATCAGTGATCTTCCGAGCCTTCCCGCTATATACTTAAATAACTCCAAATTTTCCACCTCGCATAACTCCCTCAAAAGCAGGCTTAAGAGGGAGCTTAATTTTTTAATATCTTAGTAGTCTACACCTGCTTGTTTACCTTGTTTTGCAAGGTCTGATAATATTTGAGCTCTTTCCTGTTTCCATTCTTCATATTGTTCGTAATATTCTTCGGTACTTATACCAAAGTCATGTATGTGCTGATATTTATAACGGGAATCAGAAGCGCCGAATGCAGCATATTGTGATTCAAAAGGAGACAGCGATGAAGCGACATATCCGGTACCGCCACGCATATACGGCATAACAAGACACTGGTCTTCAATCAGCCACCTTTCAATTTCTGCAAAGTCGTGGTATCTCTTTGACAGATCAATACATTCCTTTGCAGCTTCAGAAACCATATTATCATAAGTTATATCATAATAATATTTTCCGTCTTTACCTTCTTTTGAACCATTAATAAGGGTGTCAGATGTTTTGCTGAAGTTTTTGGCCATATATATAAAATTTGTCCTGTTTTGAATGATTGTAAAGGGATCAGTGTATGATAGTGGATCAGAATAATCTGCCATCCAGCTGGAAGGCATGATACAATAGTTTCCGGACCGCATTGTATTATTAGAAAAATCGCTGTCCGGGTAAGGATCGTAGCATACTTTTATGTATGTAAAATCAGGCGTGTTTAAATCGCTTTCCCACTGGTCTGCAACAACCTGAACCCTTTGGGATTGAACTGTGCTTTCAGAATTGTATGGCATATATATAACTATCGGGAAGGTCACACCTTCGGCTTTAAGCTCTTCAATAGCTTTATCTCTGTATTTCAGTGCTTCATCCTTATTATAGCTAATTCCATTGGTTAATTTTTTTAATGGATCAAGAAGCGTATAATCGACACCGTCTACCGATACAAAGTCACCTGGAGTAATCGTATTCATTATATGTGCATCTGCATTGTAAGGGTCATCGACCTTAACGGCTTGAATTTTATCAAATGCATTATACATTGATTTCCTGAAATTAATATTATTAACGGCTTTTCCCCAGTTCTCACGAGATAATTGATACTTCTGTCCGTCGGGAGCTAAAACATCCCTTTCTTCAAAGTTCGGGAAAAAGTTAAACATAAAATAATAGCTGTAAAAACTTGGTCTGCTCGGTCGAATCATTTTAGACTTTGCCGGATCATTAAGCCAATTGTCAAGCTGTTCAGTAGGAATTTCTGCATAGTTAATTTCACCTCTCAAAAACATTTCCGGTGCAACTGTAGTAGATTCAGCATTAAAAGTTTCATATATTGCATCAATATACATATTCTCACTGTCCCAATAAGTTGGATTTTCAAGAGAAACAATTTTACCTTGTGGTTCATATTTATTCATAATGAATTCACCACAATACAGCATTGTCTGATTATCTGTTGAAAACTGATCCCCACATTCCTCCATAAATTTTGCATTTGCAGGGAAATAACATTTATATGTTACAGATGATAAAAAATACGGTATTGGTCCGGTTAACGTATATTGAAGGGTATAATCATCTACAGCCTTAACTCCTACTGCAGAAAAATCTGCTGCATTTCCGGCGGCTGTAGCGTCATAATATTCTTCGGCGCCTTCAATAATAAAAAGCATATCTGCTAAACGGGAAGCGTGGTTTGCATCAAGTATGTAATTTGCACTTGTTACAAAATCATTGGCGGTAACATCAGGACCATATTCTTTCATATCGTAAGTCATCCATTTTACACCCTTGCGGATGTGAAAAGTCCAGGTCAAACCATCTTCCGAGCGATCCCAGCTTTCTGCAAGGCATGGCTTGCAAATACCATAATTATCATACTCTACAAGTGAATCAATATACATTCCTGGAGTATTTGATGTTGCTACGAGGTAATTCCAATCAGTAACAGGGCTCGAATAAAGATAATTAAGGACTTGTTGTCCTTCCTGTTTCTCGGTTGCTTGTTCATTTGAACCGTTAAGTTGTTCCTCACCTCCTGATGTACTGTTAGAACAACTCGTAAAAATTGAAAAACTTATAACAAAAACAAGTAAAAACGCAATGGTTTTTTTCATAATAACCTCCTTTTTTTTTAAGATTATAAAGTAATGTGGATATAAATTATAAAATGTCCAATACTCTACAAACGCTTGCACAAATATATAGCAAATAATGTGCCAACAATTAGTTAATCTGTGTATATATTCAAGTTTCAACATCTACATTAACAGAAGAAATAAACAGCTTTAACATTCACTATTGCACTAAATTAAGACTTGACATCAAAAGAATTTTATGAGATATTAAAAGCACTGAAAATGCATATAAAATTAAAAAGGATAATAAAAAAACCATATATAAATTTTTTATCACTTTTAAAAAATTGGTTAAAGGCATATAATGTTTAACCAATTCGTGCAAGATAGATTGATTTTATAGCTGATTAAAGTTCATGTATACCTTGATTTAACGTTTATTAATTTTTGCTGCTGCTCTTTTGGAGACATTTTTATTAATCTTAAGTAATTATATGTAAATATTATATATAATAGAATGATTTTGATATGTAATCCTTTTTAATGCATATATTGTTTGAATTTAATTTATGTGGTTACTTATAGTTTATTTGGATTATTGGCATAATAATTGCTAATAATTAAGTTATGGTCAAACCAAATAAAATTTATTTTCTAATTTATGTAATATGATTTCACGAAATGTTTAAAGTAGTAGAAGTTATAAATGGAAAACGTTTGAAAACTGTAATGCATAGTGTTATTTTGCAGAGTAAGAATAATCATAATTGTATTTCTGACAGATTTTTTGTTTTACTATACCAAATGAAATTAATTAAATTTTTTTAATTAATAATAAATTTAGGAGGAAAAAATGGAAAAGAACAGGATGAAAGCTTTTTTTATAATGGTTGTAATAACTATCATGGCATTGACAGGTTGCAGTAAAACGGATAACGTTATCACGCCTGCCTCAGGAGACAATATTCTCAGGCTGGTTACAGCTGATGAACAGACTACCTGTGACGTTCAGAAAACAACAGAATATTATACGATGCCACTGAATATTTTTGAGAGGCTTGTGGAAACACAGACGAATCTTGACGGAACATCTGAACTGGTTCCGGGGCTGGCAGAAAACTGGGATATATCTGACGATGGTCTAATATATACATTTTACCTGAGAAAAGGAGTAAAATTCCAAAATGGTGAAGAGTTTAAGGCCGACGATGTGGTTTATACTTTTGAAAGGATGCTTAAACCTGAAACCAATGCACTTAATCAGGATTTTATTATGGCTGTAAAGGGTGCTGCTGATATGATGGAAGGAACGACAGATAAATTAGAAGGTCTTGAAGTTATTGATGATTACACTATAAAAATGACATTAGAAGATCCGTTTGCACCATTTTTAGCTAATTTAGCCACGCCGGGAGTATCAATCTACAACAGGAAATTTACCGAAGAGGCAGGAGACCAATTTGGGTTGATGCCCGAAAAAACCTGTGGCACGGGACCGTTTATGCTTTCAAAATGGGAATTGAACAGTGAAACTCAGATAGATGCATTTGACGGTTACTGGAAGGGAAGACCAAAGCTTGATGCTGTAAATTTTAAGACTGTAAAAGATGCTGATACACAGAGAATGATGTTTGAAAACGGTGAGTTGGATGAGTTTGATTGTGACGAAGCACCCTCACAAATTGCTTATTTTGCAGAGAGTGATAAATATAAGGACTGGATTAAGGTCGGTAATCGTGTGGGAACCACTTACTACAGCATTAACCAGGGAATTGAGCCGTTCAATGATGTACGTATCAGAAAAGCATTCCAGATGTCTTTTGATAAGCAGCAGCTTTTAAATACATTGTATGATGGCAGGGGAACTGTGGCAAACGGTATAATACCTCCGGGATTAATAGGATACAATCCTGATCTGCCCGAAATAAAATATGACCCTGAAAAGGCAAAGAAGCTTATGTCTGAAGCAGGGTATCCGAACGGATTTGAAATGGATATATGTATGGTAACCGACAGCCCGGATACATTGAGGATTAATGAAATGGTGCAGTCAATGCTGTCTAAGGTAAACATAAAAGCTAATATTGTACAAAAGGATGAGGCATCATGGTATGGAGTCAGAGCCGAAGGAAATTTAGGTTCGTACACATCAACCTGGTCAGCTGATTTTAATGACCCGGACAACTTCTTCTATACATTCTTTGCTCCTCAGAACACTGTTAAAAGATCATTTAACTATGATAATCCAGAGGCTTCCAACAAGGTTGCAGAGGCGAGAAAAATGAATGATCAGGATGAAAGAATTAAATTATATCAGGAACTTGAGAAACAAATTATACAGGAAGATGCGGCATGGGTTCCTCTGTATTCAAGGCAGCACATATATGTTGTTAACCCAAGAGTTCAAAATTACGTTGTTATGTGGAACGGTTGGACCGGAAACATGTATTACAATATGTACATTGACAATACAAAGGCTCCGCAGTAAAGTATGCCCGGTAGGTGTTGCTTACCGGGCTGTTATGGAACTTTGGATAGGAGGATATCATGAATACGTTTAAATTTATTGTCAAGAGAATCTTAATTGCCATTCCTGTATTAATTGGCGTTATGCTGATTATATTTTTGATGTTGAACGTTGTGCCGGGTGACCCGGTGACACTGATGATGAAGGAACATATTAAGCCTGAGCTTATTGAAAGAATGAGGGTTGAAATGGGGTTGAATGACCCTGTTATGGTTAGGTTCTTCAATTATATTAAAAATGCCGCTCGTGGCGATTTTGGGATGTCTTATAAATTAAACAGAAATGTTACGGATTTAATTTTAAATGCTTTTCCCCATACCGTAAAACTTACTATTTTTGCTGCGTTAATTGCATGGATTATAGGTATACCTGCAGGAATCATTTCTGCAGTCAAACAAAATTCACTGGTAGACAGATTTCTCATGTCCTTTTCACTGATCGGGGTTTCAATGCCTGTATTTTGGGCAGCCCTAATGCTTCAATATTTTCTGGCGTTCAAATGGAAGCTGCTTCCGGTTTCGGGATACGCCACATTGAAACACATGATCATGCCGGCAATCGTTCTTGGATGGAGCTCTGCAGGAACAATTGCACGCCTTACCCGCTCAAGTCTGCTGGAAATAATGAAGGACGATTTTGTCAGAACAGCAAGAGCAAAAGGATTAAAAGAAAGAGCTGTCGTAGTGGGACATGCACTGAAAAATGCAATGCTGCCTGTTGTTACAATGATGGCCATACAGGTTGCCAGCCTCCTGTCAGGTGCGGTAATAACAGAAAGTGTTTTTGGAATACCGGGAATAGGAAGGCTTGCGGTTAATGCAATTCAAACAAGAGATATGCCGCTTTTGCAAGGAACGGTTGTGTTTACAACGGTGCTTATAATAAGCGGGAATCTAATAGCAGATTTATTATATTCGGTTATTGACCCGAGAATCAGGGTTGAATAGGAGTGATAATATGGAAGATATAAAAGTTACTGATAATGAAACAGTTGAACAATTGAGGCAGGATTATGAAAATATGCAGGCAGAAATAGCGGATACTGACGGTATAATGGACAAGATTAAAGCTATGATAAAAAATAATAAACTTGCTACAATATCTCTTATTGTCATCCTGATATTTTGCTTTTGTGCAATTTTCGCTCCGGTGGTAGCACCTCATGATCCCACATTGCAGGATTATGATAATGTACGTGCGCACCCAAGCAGGGATCACATTCTTGGAACAGATGAATTAGGCAGGGATGTTTTTTCCCGTATAATCTATGGGGCAAGAATCTCCCTTGTTATAGGTATTGTACCAACTACAATTTCCATGGTTATAGGAACAATACTGGGTCTTATGGCAGGTTTTATGGGGAAAAAGGTGGATTTTGTAATAATGAGGCTTGCGGATATAATGCTTGCTTTTCCGTCTCTTTTGCTTGCCATGGTGGTTATGTATACTCTTGGTGCCAGCCTGATTAATATTTTTATAGCGCTGAGTGTTGTAAACTGGGCGGGAACTGCAAGAGTAGTGCGGTCGCAGACACTTGCTCTTAAGGAAAAGGAGTTTGTGGAAGCGGCAGAATCCATAGGAGTAAAAAAGTCGGTAATTATGCTCAGGCATATTTTACCCAACTGCCTTCCTTCACTGATTGTACTTTTTACAATGGATATACCCGGCTCAATACTTTCGGAGTCCAGTCTCAGCTTTTTGGGAATTGGAGCACAGCCTCCTGCATCAAGCTGGGGGCTCATGGTTGTAAACGGAAAGCAGTGGCTTTTCAGTGAGCCATGGGTTGCCATAGCACCTGGTGTTGCAATTTTGATTCTTGTTCTGGCATTTAATTTTTTAGGGGATGGACTAAGAGATGCCATAGACCCGTACATGAAGGAATAGAAGGGAGAAAAATATGGACGAACTGTTAAGAATAAATAACCTAAAAACGCACTTTTTTACTAAAAAAGGTGTGGTTCCTGCTGTTGACGGAGTATCTATATCCGTTCCCCAAAGCTCTGTAATCGGGGTGGTGGGAGAATCGGGATGTGGCAAAAGCATGACTGCAATGTCAATCATGCAACTTGTGCAAAAACCGGGAAGAATAATAGATGGCTCAATTGAATTAGAGGGCGAGGACTTACTGAAATATTCCGGTGACAATATGAGAAATATCAGGGGAAATAAGATATCAATGATATTTCAGGAACCAATGACTGCTCTCAATCCAGTGTATACTGTCGGAAGGCAGGTTACGGAAGCAATTAGAATTCACCATCATGATATAGATAAGGAAGAAGCAAAGAAAATGGCGCTTGATATTTTCAATGCTGTTGGAATACCTGAACCGGACAGGAGGTTTAATTCATATCCACACCAACTTTCGGGAGGATTAAGACAAAGGGTTATGATAGGAATGGCAATGGTATGTAACCCGAGATTGATGATAGCTGATGAGCCTACCACAGCACTTGATGTAACAATAGAAGCACAGATTTTATTTCTGATGAAAAAACTGCAGGAGGAACGAGGAACTTCCATATTACTTATAACGCATAATCTGGGAGTTGTTGCCGAGATATGTGATTATGTATATGTAATGTATGCCGGAAAGGTAATGGAGCAGGCAAATACATTTGAATTATTTAAAAACACTTCCCATCAGTATACGGAGGGGTTGATGAAATCAATTCCAAAAATTACAGCAGAAAAGGAACGGCTGTATAATATAAAAGGGGTAGTACCCAATTTAATGAAGCTTCCCAAGGGATGCAGATTTTGTCCTCGCTGTGAAAAAGCCATGCCAAGGTGCTTTATGGAGGAGCCTCCTCTTTATAAAGTAAAAACTGTTGTGGAAAATGCAGGCGAGCATTATGCCAGATGTTTTTTATGCGAGAGCAGTGAGGTGATGAATGATGACTAAACAAATTGGAGATACACTCATAAGAACAGTGGACTTGGTAAAGGAATTTGAAATTTCCGGAGGAGATTTTTTTGGAAGAAATAAACCAAGAGTTCATGCTACTTCCAATGTCAACATACAAATTAACAAAGGGGAAACCTATGCACTTGTAGGAGAGTCAGGCTGCGGAAAAAGCACCTTAGGACGTCTTATGCTGAAATTAATTGAGCCTACAAGCGGACATGTGGAATTCGAAGGGATAAATATAAATGAACTTCCAAGCGAGGAAATGAGGGAGATACGAAAGAAAATGCAGATTATTTTTCAGGATCCGTATGCCTCATTAAATCCTCGTATGAATGTATATGATATAATCGCAGAGCCACTTGTAACTCATCATGTATGTAAAACCAAGGATGAAACAAAAGAAAGAG
Source organism: Firmicutes bacterium UBA5227 (assembly GCA_002409285.1). Lineage (GTDB taxonomy): Bacteria > Bacillota > Clostridia > Tissierellales > Sedimentibacteraceae > Sedimentibacter. The sequence continues at coordinate 37,451 of DHUT01000004.1, forward strand.
TAAAAGAGCTGATGGAAAGGGTTGGCATAAGACCTGAGTTTATAAATCGTTACCCTCATCAGTTCAGTGGAGGTCAACGACAGAGAATAGGCATTGCAAGAGCCTTGGCACTTCAGCCACAACTGATTATATGCGATGAGCCTGTGTCGGCATTAGATGTGTCCATACAGTCGCAGATATTAAATCTTCTTCATGATTTGCAAGAAGAATTTAACCTGACATATTTGTTTATCAGTCATGACCTGAGTGTAGTGCGCTATATTTCAGATCGTGTATGTGTAATGTTTTTAGGTAAAGTCTGTGAAATAGGAAATACAGAAGATATTTTTGGAAATCCCCTGCATCCATATACAAAATTTTTAATTGATGCGGTCCCTAAGCCTGATCCCTTCCTGAGGAAAGAGAACAAGCAGCTGCTTCACGGAGATATACCAAGTCCTGTAAATCCTCCCACCGGCTGCAGGTTTCACACAAGATGCCCTTATGCCAAAGATATATGCAGTGAAATTGAACCCGAAATGAAAAATGTAGATAACAAGCAGGTGGCTTGTCACCTAATTTAAAATAAAAATGATAAAGTCCTTATAAGCAAAAAGCTAAAACTACAGTGTGGTTTTAGCTTTCTTGCAATCAACTGGTTAAAGCTATGAAACATTTAACCAGTTGATTCGGATTAATCTTATAACTGATTCAGGTTCTTGTATACCTTGATTCCACGTTCATTAATTTTACTTCCGCCTCTTCCCTGGGACATTTTTATTAATCCTAAGGTATTTAAATCATTAAGAATGGTTCTTACTTCCTGTTGGGTAAGATAATGTCCCGCTGTCTGTGCGCTTTCTGCAATTGACAGTCTCCCAAGATTTTTCTGCTCAACATATGCTTTATACAATGCTTCCAGTACAAACTGGTAATCATCAATTTTATTACCTGCCAATTTTTTTAATAGGTTAACGTCCAGGTCACTGTTGTCATAACCGGATTTTAAATCTGATATCGTCTTGTAAAAGTTTGTGGGGAGGTCCTCATAATTAATATATTCCTTATCAAGGTAAGTTAAGTATTCTACATAATTGTGAAGTTCACGTACATTGCCCTTCCAGTGGTGGGACATAAAAGCATTTTGAACCTCTGGAGAAAGAATAAAATTACCTCCCAATTTCTTTTTAATACTTTCAAATAATAGCATTATATCTTCCCCGCGTTCTCTCAGTGGGGGAATTTGAATCGGAAGTGTACAAAGCCGGTAATATAAGTCGCTCCTGAAACTTCCCTTTGATACAAGGTTCTCCAGAGATGCATTAGATGCAGCTATGGTCCTTACATCAACACTGATAACCCTGTCGCCTCCAACGTGCATTATTTCACCTTCCTGGAGTACTCTCAGCAATTTTATCTGTAATGAGGGACTCATACCTTCCACCTCATCCAGAAAAATGGAACCCTTGTGAGCAAATTCAAAAAGTCCTGGCTTTCCTCCCTTTTTGGCTCCTGTGAAAGAGCCTTCTTCGTAGCCAAACAGCTCACTTTCCAGAAGATTGTCGGGCATTGCGGCACAATTTATTGCTATGAATGGGAAGTCTTTTCGATTGGATCCATTATGTATTGCATGGGCGAATAGCTCCTTACCGGTTCCGGTTTCTCCGGTAATAAGGATTGTGGAGTTATTTTTAGCCATTTTTTTTGCTATGGCACAGGCTTTTTTTATAGCCTCACTTTCTCCGGTTATATCCTCAAAAGTATATTTTGCCTTGTACCCTTTGTTTAATAGCTGAATGCGAAGATTATGCTGCTTTGATTCTTCATCTGTAAACTTCTGAATAATTGCAAAGGCTCCTATATATTCCTTATTTCTTATTACCGGAGCAACAGTAACATTAATGTCAATACCTTTAAATTTTATCAGCTTGTCGTTAATCTTTTTCTCGGTAAGCATGCATTCTTTAAAAGGTAAAAATGGAAAATATAAATCAGAAGGTTTATCAATTGCCTGATTCCTTCTAATACCGGTAATTTCAGCAGCCTTTGAATTGCACGCAAAAACAATATTGTTTTCATTTACCCCGATTATTCCGTCGTCTATTATTTCCATCAATATCTCAAACTGACTTTCCATATTTAAGGAACGACCGAAAAGCTGATTGAAGCTGTAGTTGCTGGAAGCTATTGAGTTAAAATATTTTTTGAAATTATCCATTTCCAGCAAATAATCAAGCTTTAGACGAAGGGCTATTTCTACAATTGTATTTGAATCCGGCACGCGATGACCAAGGTCAATAATCTTTTCAACATCCCGTGGAACATACATGCTTTCTCCTACAGTAATAGCAAGATTACATTTTCTTACGGGCTCTGCCCCGGGAAAGCATGGTGTAAAATTAATGTGATTAACACCAAGCTGAGAAAGCCGGGCAATGCATTCTCGTACCATGGTTTCGCTCAAATTAACAAAATACGCACAGGTTCCTTTAGGCAGGGACATAAGTGTCTCAATATCTTTTTTGGTAAATTCAACATTTAGCTCAACCTTCGGAGTGTCCAGAGGTATGGAATTTTCATATTCATTGACGCTTTCAAAAGCATCAGTAGTAACAACAAACACATCCGCTTTATCTAATTTCCTGACAGTACCATCCAATACACAATATGTATTTATACTGACTAAATCTCCGAAAAGAGTCTTTATTTGGGTTTTGTAAAATTCGGATGCGCTTTTTCCTAAGGTAATTATGGATATTTTTTTAGCTATTGGATCTCACCCTTTCTGAATTATGATTTCATGTTAATGCTTATTCAATTAGATGTCAAGAAAAGAGTGATTTAATATAAGCATCTTATAGTCTCCGCAGAAATACTTTAATTTATAAAAGCTTGTGAATCAGCTGTTCTATTAGATTAAAAAATTTTTTATGAATTAAAAAAAGAAATAAACAAGGTGGTTCACCTGCTTATTTCTTTTAGTGTTAAGCTTATATTTTTCTTTAATTATTGAACATTTCTGAAGTTTCCGTCAGAATCTGTAACTACGTCACCAAGGTAGAAACCACCGGTTGGAGTGTGTACGATTCCCTTAATTTCTGAACGCCAGCATCTGTATCCCGTGTTGTCTAAGATAGGAATAATTGTTGTGAAATCAAACAGTTTTTTCTGTATTTCAACAATTTTTTCTGTTCGTTCATTGTAATCAAGAGTTTTACGTGCGTCTGCAACCATTGCGTTATATCCTTCAGGATCGGGATTTGTTACTTCAGGATTTCTGCTGCAGAACATGTCCAAAAGAAGGAACGGTTCTGACCATCCAAGGCTCAGGTAAGCCATCTGGAAATTACCGTCAACTACATCCTGGTTAACATATGACCAGTTTTGTGTCTTTATTTGCGTATCAATTCCAACAGCCTTTAAATCTTGCTGTAAGGCTTGTGCAACTTTTTTGGCGGTTTCTGTATCCCTGCTGTCAAATTCAAATACAAGATTCTGTCCGTTTTTATCAACGAAACCATCGTTATTTGTATCTGACCAGCCTGCATCAGCAAGAAGCTTCTTGGAAAGCTCAGCATCATATCCGTAGTTTTCTTTGTAATAGTTTACAGCTTCTTCTGAATAATTCAGACATTTTGATAAAATCAGACTATATGCAGGTGATTCAAATTCACTTAAATATACATCCAGGCTATCACGGTTTATGGCATGTATAATTGCCTTGCGTACGTTTTCATCCTGCAGAACAGGATCGGACATATTTATTTCCGCATAATTTACCTCTGCTCCATATGCTTCATGCATTTCAATATTGTCAGAATTTTTCAGCTCTTCATAATATTCTGAAGGAACCATGGAAAGCACGTCATAGTCTCCGTTTTGAATACCCTGAGCCAGAGTAAAGTTTTCTCCGGAAAATACTACCTTTATTTCTTTAATAGGTGAAGGTCCCTGGTTTTTAAGATCCGGATTATTAGTTTTATAACCTTCATTAGCCTTTAAGACAGCGTATGCTCCCGGCTGATAGTCATCAAGGTAGTATGCACCGTATGGATGGCATCCCCAGAGCATTTTGTCAGCAGGCATGTTATCAATTTCGTCCTTGTCAATCATACCGACGAAACAGCTTTGAAAATTGTAGAGCATATCCGCCTGATATTCACTGAGGTGAACAATTACGTTACGCCCATCAACTTCCATGGAGTCAATGCATCGGTATCCGTCAGCATAGGTGCTTACCTTCAAGCCGTATTCAACACTTGCTATGAAATCCTCCGGTTCAACCTGTTCTCCTGTTGAATAATACATACCCTCAGGGAATGTAAGAGTCCATGTAAGTCCATCATCGCTCCATTTCTGCTCTGATGCAATTCCGGGAAGAGCATCACCTGTTTCAGGGTCTTTTTCAAGTATAGGATCTGCAAGCAGGCACTGCATGTCATTCCATGAATCAACCTGGAAAAGGTCTGTTCCTTCCCACGAATCATCATGAATAATCAAGGTTTTACCTCCTGTACTTCCACCGCTATTTGCGGTTTTGCCTGCACTATCACCTGAAGTATTACCCGAATCATTGCCGTTACCACCACAT
>DHUT01000040.1:0-17804 GCA_002409285.1 Firmicutes bacterium UBA5227
AAATATGCTAAAATGGACGCAGATGATGTTTATGACACAGGTATTGCAGGCAGAACCGGAGACGGAATAAATATGGCCTTGGCAGTGGGAGCATCAGACCGAAGGCTTAACGGCTCACTCATGAATTTCGGATCAGCCATGAAACCTTATGGCGTATACGAGCCTGTTAACCTGTTAGGATGGCTGCCTGTTCTGAAGGTTAACGAACATGGCAACAGATTTGTTGACGAATCCCTGATGAATGAGGACTGGGGAACTAACGGCAATTCCCAGAGACAACAGGGAACCATATATATGATAATGTCAAAACAGAATTTAGACAACTTTGCAGAAAACGGACTGCCGGGCTTTGGTGGTGAAACCCCGGATTTTTACGGAGAAATAGAAGGAGCATTAAAGGATCATCCTGATTATGTATTTGTTGCTGATTCAATTGATGATCTGGCAGAAAAAACTAACATTGACAAGGAACAGCTTAAAGCCACTATCGAAAGATACAACGGTTTTGCAAAGACAGGTATAGATCTGGATTATGGAAAGGATGCAGAATTCCTGTATCCGGTTGAAGAAGGACCATACTATGCATTAAGATTTGAATTAGGCATATTTGCCACAACTGACGGTTTAGTTGTTACCCCTGATGCCCAGGTTGTAGATAAGGAAGGAAATATAATTCCCGGACTCTATGCAGGCGGCAGTGATGCAGGAGGATTAAACGGCGAAACCTACGAAGTAAGTATTGTACCCGGCGCACAACAGGCGTGGGCAGTTAATTCAGGACGCTTCGCAGTACAGGATGCCGTAAGATATTTAAATAAATAAAACTATTAGATAATTTTTAATAAAGCAGCTCTTTTTCACTTACAAATCAAATAGGAAGTTTTTAATATAAACATGAGCAGACATTGAAGACAGTCTGCCCATGTTTTGTTATAGCCTGTATTAGCTGCCAGCACCATATTATAAACTCCCGTCCAAGCCCGCTGGATGCTCCTGTTACAACAGCTATATTCATAAGTATCCCCTCTTACATTTTTATTTATATGAATTACTTTGAAACTACTATTCCTCTGCATTTATAAGACACTTCAATTCTCCGTATCCTTCTTTATCCATTTCTGAAAAAGGTATGAATTTAAGCGAGGCGCTGTTGATGCAGTATCTTAAGCCTCCCTTTTCAGAAGGACCGTCATTGAATACGTGTCCTAAGTGGGAATCTCCGTCTTTGCTTCTCACCTCTGTTCTTTCCATACCATGAGTTGTATCTCTTTTATAGATTATTCTGTCCTTGCCAATAGGTTTTGTAAAGCTTGGCCAGCCACATCCGGATTCGTATTTATCGGATGAAACAAACAATGGCTCGCCGGTTACTATGTCAACGTAGATACCTTTTTCCCTGTTGTTCCAATATTCATTTTGAAACGGAGACTCGGTGTCATTCTGCTGAGTTACCCTGTACTGAATATCTGTTAATTTTTTTCTTATTTCGCTTTCAGATCCCTTAGTGTATTTCGCTTTTTTGTCTTCCATGTATTCCTCCTATATGTATATTATAATATAAGTATACCATTACTTAGAAAATTTAAACCGTGCATATTTCTGTGACAATCTGATATTCTCTGGCTTTTTACCTGAGAGTGCAATTGGCGCCGTAAAAAAAATTATAGATGGTATGTATGTAGAATAAAATAATCACAAAATAGAATTTATAAATCAGCTTCAAATGACTGAAATTTTTTCCTTAGATGTGAAATGTTCAATTGATTTCTATGTTTTAAAATAATAAAATAAATAGGATAGTAAATGTATGTAAAACGAAGATAATAATTTTTAAGAAAATTATAATATTATTGTCTATAAGAAAATTTTTGGAGGTTAAAATGTTGAAAAGGAAAAGAATAACAATCAATGATTTTACTAAAAAAACAGCATGTTTTCTACTGGCTGTGCTCATATGCTTTGCAGGTTCCAATAACATTGCCATGGCCGATACCGTAACAGACTATAAGTACAACAGCGGGTCTGATAATGGAATACGTGAAGTATATGTCAGCAATGGAGATAACTATTACTTTGGATGTGTTGATGAAGAAGGAAATTCAATAGTAGCGCCGGAGAAAGGGAACAATTATATAGGTAATTCAAACGGTTTTATACTTATAGGCGAAAGCAGTTCCAGAGAAGACATCACACCTAAATATTCCGAAGATAATTTGACAACAAAGGTATTGGATGCAAAAGGCAGTCTTGTCCGTACCTTTGACATTCCTTTGGTGTGGTATGACGGGAAAAATGGTATTGCCATGCTGGGAGGTTCAGATGGCTCGATAAAATATGCGCTTACAGACGGAGATGGGGCTTTGCTTACATCTTATGACTATGACTATATAAATTATCTGGGCTCAGGATGGAATGTGTTCGAAGCTCGAAAAGGTTCATCATATGAAATGAGCTACGGCTTTCTGAATCGTACAGGAACAGAAACTATACCAGTGACTCTGAGGGCTGTTAAAGGAATGTCCTCGTCCACTCGGCAAGTTGATTCCGCGCATTATGTTGTAACTGGTGCTGACGGCTTGGAGGGTGTTGTGAATACAGACGGTATTTTTGTCCTACAGCCCAAGTATGCGTCTGTAGGAGGCTATTTTGAAGGTTATTGCCATGTTACTGACAATACGGGAAAATCGGCATTTTTCGATGAATCCGGCAAGAATGTCACTGGTTTTATATTTGACGGTGCCGGAGATTTCAGTGAAGGATATGCACAAATCTATACTGACGGAAAATGGGGCTACATAGATACAAGCATGACAACGACAATAAAACCTGCTTATGACCAGTCATTGCCTTTCAAAAACGGTTATGCTGAAACGATGGTTGGAGAAAACAAGACCACTATAGAAAACCCTATTAAAAAGGCAAGAAACAAAAATATTTTTGTTGATAAAAACTGGATTTATACTGAAGAGGAACCCTATATACAAAATAACAGGACTATGGTTCCATTGCGCATGATAGCAGAGGCAATGGGCTGTTCAGTAGAATGGAAATCAGAAGACAGAGAAATAATAATCCAGGACGATAATTGTATAATCCATATTGCTATAGATAATCTACAGGCTACAGTCAATGTATTTGATGATGGGAAACCTGCTGAAACGGTTATGTTAGATGCTTCCCCCAAGATAGTAGGAGGGCGTACATATGTGCCTCTGCGTTTTATTGCGGAAAACATGAATGCTTTGGTTGAATGGGAACAGGCTACAGGGACTGTTCGTATTACTTCACAAACAAATATTAAGAAATCAAAAATGGTCTCAGGTTTGCCAGAGGCTGATGCAAAGCTGTATCCGTTCCGGGAAACAGAAGGAAGTTATAAAGGGTTTATAGTAGAGATCAAAGGAGAAAGTAAGTATTTTGATTGGGAAAATACGGTTAATCCTACTTATGCTCCAAAGATGTTTTATGATGATATTAACAGTGATGGGAAAAATGAACTGATTGTCATTTTGACCATAGGAACAGGCACTGGAGTTCATATTGAAAAAATACATGTTATAGATCCTGAAAACTTCACGGAATATGAAGCTGTGAATCCATTGGATATTATCAATCAAAATGTTGGCTCGTCAATCATGCATGAAAATGACAGTACTATTATAACAGTAACAGTTAATGGACTTGATTCCAGAATTACATTGAATGAGGAGTATGTTTCAAATAATAATTGGGCTGATGAGGTGATTTTTAAAAATATAATAAAGTATTCTGTAGAGGATTCAGAATTAAAGGCAATTATTTCTGCTCAGGTATCTCCTACAGTTTATATTGGAGAAATTATTATAACTTATAAGTTTGGAAATAATAATTATGTCATGGATGAATTAAGTTATGTACCTTATGAATTTAGTGAATAAGGGGAGCCGGCATATAAGCCGGCTTTCTTTTAAAAATATTTTAAACTGTACTTTTAATATCCTTCAACTTTGAAAAAGGTTTGGTTTCCTACAACGAACTTTTCAACAACTTCCTTAGGACCAGTTCCAAGATCATATTTTTCGGTATCTCCGTCAATTATGACTGTGGCATTATAAAGTGTATTTGTCATAAACCAAAGACAAGTTCCAATTGGATTGTCTTGTGTAGACATGTTCAAGGCAATATATAGACTGTCATTCCAGCCTTGGGAGTCTAAATCCGGTTCTCTCGCAGACAATGTTGTCATACCTTCAAAAGCATTTGGATACAATAAAACACCTTCATAAGTATTAACTTTTGTTATGGCGGGCGGTGTTATACACAAGGCACGGAATTAACAGATTTAAGTTTCAATTAATAAATTATGGATATAATACTATTGTATAAAAATATGTATCCATAATTTATTTTCAGGAGGAAAAATGAAGGAACAGAAGAATAACAGAAAACCGTTTATATATTATTACGTAATAGTTTTAATTGTTATGGTTATATTAAACACTTTGATAGTTCCATATTTAAACAAGTTGAGTTCAAAGGTAGTTGAGGTTGACTATGGCACATTTTTATCAATGGTTGAGGCCGGAGATGTGACAACTGTTGAAGTTGATGAAAAACAAATTGCTTTTTTATCAAAATCACAGGAGGGAATTGTATATATAACAGGAAGAATGGATGATCCCGGTCTGGTTGACAGACTGCATGACTCTGACAGTGAAATTAAATTTTCCAAGGTAGTTCCCAAAGAAAATTCCACATTTTTAAATGCCATATTGTCATGGGTACTTCCGCTTATAATATTCATTGGATTAGGGCAGTTGCTGTCAAGACAGCTGCAGAAAAAAATGGGATCCGGAGGTGCAATGCAGTTTGGAAAAAGCAATGCGAAGGTGTATGTGGAGGCTCAGACCGGGAAAAGATTTGATGATGTTGCGGGTCAGGATGAAGCAAAGGAAGCACTGACTGAAATTGTGGACTTTCTTCACAATCCGCAAAAGTATGAAGGAATAGGAGCAGTAATGCCTAAAGGTGCATTGCTTGTAGGTCCTCCCGGAACAGGTAAGACATTGCTGGCAAAGGCTGTGGCCGGTGAGGCAAAGGTGCCGTTTTTTTCCATATCAGGTTCTGAGTTTGTTGAGATGTTTGTGGGAATGGGCGCTGCTAAAGTTAGAGATTTATTTAATCAGGCACAGGAGAAAGCGCCGTGTATTGTTTTTATTGATGAAATAGATACAATAGGTAAAAAGAGAGACGGAGCAGGGGGAATCGGAGGCAACGACGAAAGAGAACAGACATTGAACCAGCTTTTAACAGAGATGGACGGATTTGACGGCAAAAAGGGAGTTGTGATTCTTGCGGCTACCAACAGACCCGAATCGTTGGACAAGGCATTATTGAGGCCCGGACGTTTTGACAGACGTATACCTGTTGAGCTGCCTGATTTGGCAGGAAGGGAAGCCATACTTAAGGTTCATGCAAAAAATGTGCAGTTGGAAGATAACATTGACTTTAACGCGATAGCAAGAGCTACTGCCGGAGCCAGCGGTGCAGAGCTTGCAAATATAATAAATGAAGGAGCTTTGCGAGCTGTTAAAAACGGAAGAAATAAAACTTCGCAGGAGGATCTGGAAGAAGCTGTTGAGGTTGTAATAGCAGGGTATCAGAGGAAAAATGCTGTTATTTCGCCGAAAGAAAAGAAGATTGTGGCATACCACGAAATAGGTCATGCGCTGGTTGCGGCAAAACAGACCGAGTCGGCTCCCGTTCATAAAATTACCATTATACCTCGTACGTCAGGTGCGTTGGGATATACAATGCAGGTTGCTGAGGAAGAGCAATTTCTCATGTCAAAAGAAGAGGCGTTCAATAAAATAGTTACCTTCACAGGAGGGCGTGCTGCTGAGGAAGTTATATTTAACACATTTACAACCGGTGCGTCAAATGATATTGAACAGGCTACAAAGCTGGCACGTGCAATGGTTACACGTTATGGAATGAGTGAGGAATTCGACATGATGGCATTGGAAAGCGTCAATAATCCGTATTTGAGCGCAGATTCGTCGTTGACATGCTCATCTGAAACCTCAAGCAAAATTGATGATGAGGTATTGAGAATAATTAAGGAGGCTCATGGAAAGGCAGTTAGAATTTTAAGAGAAAATGAAGAAAAACTTCATGAGCTCGCAAGTTATTTATTAGAAAAAGAAACAATTACAGGTGATGAATTTATGAAAATTTTAAATACTATTTAAAATAAATATATGGTATAATTTGAGTAAGCTGTTAAAAAATTAAATTATCATTAATCAGGAGAATCATCTATGAATATTTTAGTCACGTTAGATTCAAATTATATTGAGCAATTGGCGGTAATGCTTACATCGCTTATAAAATCAAATCCAGGTGAAAAATTTGATGTGTATGTTGCACATTCCTCAATGGATGAAGAGGACTTTAATTTAATAAACGGCAGTGTGGATACTGATGTATGCAATATTTTAAACGTTAAGATACCACAGGATATGTTTGATGATGCGCCTACTACGGACAGATATCCCAAGGAAATGTATTATCGAATTTTTGCCGCTCAGTTTCTTCCTCTTAACCTGGACAAGATTTTGTACCTGGATCCGGATCTTGTTATAATTAACAGTATTGAAGAACTGTATGTAATGAATCTTGGAAGTAACTTTTTTGCTGCGGCATCCCATGTGGACAAAAGCTTGAAAAAAATAAATGAAATAAGGCTTGATATGCCTGAGGACAGCACATATATAAACTCGGGAGTAATGCTTTTGAATTTGCCCCAGCTTAGAAAAAACCAAAGAGCTCAGGAGGTGTATGATTATATAGAAGAAAAAAAACTATTTTTCGTTCTTCCTGACCAGGATATTCTAAACGGAGTATACGGAGATAAGACGGTTCATCTTGATGCCTTGAGATATAACCTAAGTGACAGATTCTTAACCTTTTATAACGCAAATCCGAAAAATTTAGGCAGCAGAAAGGATATGAGATGGATTGCCCATAACACATCAATTATACACTACTGCGGAAGAAACAAGCCTTGGAAAAGCAATTACAGGGGAGATTTGGGAGTTTTTTACTATTACTATGAAAATCTTTTGAAGCGAAATAATAATACTATATTAGAGAAAAGGTGGGAAGATGAAACTGTGCTGTGATGCTGCCATCTTAGGATTATGGCGATCTGTACCTTTTGAAAATGTCAGAATACATTATAATAAAGGGGACATTTTTTAAGAAAGGAAATGAAATTATGAAAAACGTTCCGAAGGTAGCGGCAGTACACGACATTTCAGGTATTGGAAGATGTTCAATGACGGTGATTTTACCTGTGATGTCGGCATTGGGATGTCAGGTTTGTCCGCTTCCCACAGCTCTTTTAAGCAATCATTCAGAGTATGAATATTTTTATTTTTTCGATTTTACCGATTACATGGAAGAATACTATAAATGCTGGGAAAAGAACAATGCACAATTTGACTGTCTCTACACCGGGTTTATCGGTTCTGAAAAGCAGATAAACATAATGATAGAAATAATAAATAAAATGAAAAAAGACAATAATCCATTAATTGTTGTGGATCCGGTAATGGGAGATCATGGAGAGGTTTATAAAACATATACCTCCGAGATGGTCCGAAAAATGGAATGTCTTGTGAGCAGAGCTGATATCATTACCCCTAACTTAACTGAAGCATCAATACTGTTGGGTAAAAAATACAGCGGAGAGACTGTCAGTATTGAGCAATTAAAGGAATATTTAACAGAGCTATGCCGTCTGGGACCCGGCATATCGGTGATAACAGGAATTACAACTGATGAGGGAGAACATATCAATGCCTGCTGCGATAAGAGTACAAACCAATATTGGAAGGTACCCTTTGAGTATGTTGATATTAGATATCCGGGAACAGGAGACTTGTTTACGGCATTGTTCACAGGTTATTTGTTAAACGGAAGGGTACTGCCTGAGGCAATGGAGGCTGCATCCATATTTGTTTCCAAGGCTGTACGTGCTACATATGAAGCTAAATCACCAAGCTCGGAGGGGGTTCTTTTCGAAAAGGTAATGAGAGAGCTTTATACAGAATATGTAAGTTATAAATATTCTATAATTTAAGTATTAATAGAAAGCATATAATTTTTATGCAGGAAAGCAGTTCGAAATAATTAGCGAAATATGGAAGAACTTTTTCCTGTTTTTTTTATGAATATGTGGTATATTTTATAAAATAATGTAAACACTATGAGTAATTTACAGTAAATTTTACTTTGACAACCCCTTAACCGGAACAAATAACATAATTCTTAACAACGCTTAAGAAAAAATTAATTTGTTTTATATGCGCATTTAGATTATAATATCACTTGTGCAAAAAATCGTGGAGTTTTGCATAGGGATTGCCAATAATGTATGAGTTAATACTTATACAAAAAGTAAATTTTTCCGGTAAAAATTTATACCTTTAATTGACACGACAGTAGTCAATTACGGAGAAACTATTAAAGGTTGGTGTTAATATGAAAAGAAAAATATACCCATTTTTTATTTTAGCGGTATTAATAATGAGCTTTATTGTAATTTATTATGATAATGAAGGTAACTCTAAAAACAATGTTTTTGCAGATACAGAAAATTTGGAAACTGCAAAAGCAAAACCTCCATTAAAAGAAATAAAATATGACATTGAAAGAAGTGGCGTAGAACATACAACAAAAATAATATATAATGACGAAAAATACGTTGACTATGAACAGGTAGTTCAAAATGGATCAAACGGCATGAAAAAATCAGTTTACGCAGAATGCTATGTTGATAGTAAACTGACCTCAAAATCTTTGGAGGAAGAAATTGTATACATTGATCCTGTAGATGAAATAATCGAGGTAGGAACAAAGGAGTATGTAGTAGCAACGTCAAGGGGAGGTTTCAGATTTGAAACTGAACTTGACATGATTGCAACGGCATATGACCTGTCTTATGAAAGTACAGGCAAGAATCCCGGCGATCCTTACTTCGGCATAACGGCATCTGGCGCAAAAGCTCAGCCAGGTACAGTTGCGGTAGACCCAAGTGTTATACCTCTTGGCACGAAGCTATATATAGCTTCCACAGATGGCAGTCCTGACTATGGTTTCGCAACAGCCCTTGATACTGGAGGAGCAATAAAGGGCAATCGAATTGACTTGTTTATGGAAGACGGAACAGCATGTGACAGATATGGAATAAGACAAGTAAAAGTTTATATTTTAGAGTAAATAACTTTAAAAGAAGAAAAAAGAAAAAATTCCAAACAGAATTTTTTCTTTTTTTATATATGCAAACTGCAAAAAATAGTGTATATTGTTATTATAACCATGAGAAAAGTCATAGATGCAGCAAAATAAATTGAAAGCTGTTATAAAACCATATAATGAGAGGAAGTTATGAAAACACCAATATTCATAGGGATATGCGGAGGAAGCGGCTCAGGGAAAACCACAATAGTAAACAGAATATGTACGGCTGTTCCTGAAAAAAGCATAGCAATAATGGAGCATGACTCTTACTATAAAGATCAAAGTTCACTGACATATGATGAAAGATGCAAAACAAACTATGACCACCCATTTGCCTTTGATACAGATTTGTTTGTGGAACATATTAAGGAATTAAAAAAAGGAAACGTAATAGAAAAACCTATTTATGATTATGGCATACATAATAGAAAGAAGGAAGCAATCATTGTTGAACCAAAAGAAATTATCATTGTGGAAGGTCTGCTGGTTTTTTACGAGCAAAGAATCAGAGAGCTTTTAGACATCAAAATATATGTTGATACAGATGCTGACATCAGAATTTTGAGAAGGATCATACGGGATATAAATGAGAGAAAGAGAAGTCTTGAATCGGTTATAAGCCAATATATGAATACTGTCAGGCCTGCTCATGAACAATTCATAGAACCCAGCAAAAAATATGCTGATATAATAGTGACCGAAGGCGGAGACAATTTAGTAGCAGTTGATTTAATGGTAACAAAAATTAAATCACTTTTAGAGCAGTCAAAAAATGTGGAAGTGTTGCAGAGGAAATGATGATTAAGGAAATAATAGTTGTTGAAGGAAAGTCGGATATATCGGCGGTTAAGCGTGCTGTTGAGGCACAGGTTATTGCAACAAGCGGTATGGGTTTAAACGAAAATATATTAAAGGTAATAAAAAAAGCATCTGAAAACAGAGGAATCATAATATTGACAGATCCTGACTATCCCGGGAAAAAAATAAGGTACATGCTTTCATCACAGATAGATAACTGTAAGCATGCTTTCATACCAAGGGACAAAGCTAACAAGAACGGAGACATAGGCGTTGAAAATGCGTCGCCGGAGGTTATAAGGGAAGCTCTGACGAATGCAAGGGCAGAAATATCTGAAGACAGACAGGAGTTTACTTACGGTGACATGGTGTATTACGAACTCATAGGAAGTGAAAACGCGTCAAAGAGAAGAGCAGGAGCCGGAGATGAGCTTGGAATAGGATATTGCAGTGCAAAACAGTTTTTGAAAAGAATAAATTCATTTGGTATAACAAGAAAAGAACTGGAAGAAGCAATTATTAAAGCGGAGAAAAATGAGGTATCGGATAAATAATGGATGATAAAAAACTATATTCTGCCAGAGTTATGAAGGATATACTGGATATACACGGATTTAAGTTTAGCAAGAGTCTGGGTCAGAATTTTCTGATTGACGGGAATATAATAAATAAAATAGCGGAAACGGCTGAGCTTGATGAAAATTCCGGAGTGCTTGAAATAGGACCGGGATTTGGTACTCTCACTCAGTGTTTGTGCGTCAAGGCTAAAAAGGTTGTTGCTGTGGAAGTTGATAAAAGTCTAAAAGACGTTCATAAGGAAGTACTAACTTATGATAATCTGAAGATTATTTATGATGATTTTATGAAGATTGACGTGAATAAACTCATTGAAGAAGAATTCAGCGGTCTGGATGTTAAAATAGTTGCCAATCTTCCGTACTATATAACAACTCCAATAATCATGAAAATACTGGAAGAGAGATATAATGTTTCTAAGATAGTGGTGATGGTGCAAAAAGAGGTTGCGCAAAGATTAAATTCCTTGCCCGGCAGCAAGGAATACGGAGCAATAACTCTGGCGGTTCAGTACAGGGCAGATACAAATATTGCTATGATTGTACCTAATTCTGTATTTATGCCCCGTCCAAAGGTTGATTCTGCAGTTATAGAATTCAACATACTGAAGACTCCACGAATTAAGGTGCAGGACGAAAATCTTCTTTTCAATGTCATCAAAGCCTCCTTTGGGCAAAGAAGAAAAACATTGTTAAACGGGTTAAGCAACAACTTGAAATTACCAAAGGATACAGTTAAAGAGGCTTTGACAAATGCCGGGATAGACCCGGGAATTAGGGGAGAAACCCTTGGTCTGAATGAATTCGGAAGAATTTCGGATGAACTTAAGCAGTTAATATAAAGTAATTTATTAAAGTTCGTAAAACGGGGTATATATTACAGTAATATATAAGTAATAGGGGAGGCGTTTATGAAAATTTATACCAAGACAGGTGACAAGGGTCAGACATCGCTGTATGACGGCACAAGAATTGACAAGGATTCACTGAGAGTTGAATCCTACGGTACTGTTGACGAACTTAATTCGTCGATCGGCTTTGCAATAAAATTTGTAGAGGATGAAAGCATAAGAGAATCTTTAAAAAAGATTCAGATGCGTCTGTTCTTTGTGGCAGGAGAACTTGCTACAGTCGAAGAAGGAAAATACAAGTATAAAATAAAGGAAGAGGATATTTCGGCACTGGAAAAAATAATTGATGATTATCTTCCTAAAATAAGCGGTTCAGACAAATTCATAGTTCCGGGTTCTTCCGATGGAGCGGCAGCCCTTCATGTTTCAAGGACAATATGCAGGAGAGCAGAAAGAAGAATCATAACTTTGAAAAGAAATGAAGAGGTAAGCGACATACTTCTTAAATTTGTAAACAGATTGTCTGATGTTCTATACACCTATGCAAGATATCTGGAAAGCGACCTTACAATAATGGACTTTGAAAAAGTATATAATGAAAAACTGTAGAGGAAACAGAGCTTGTTTCCTTTTTTTAATTTTTTTTTAAGATTAAATTTATTTACAAAAATTTTTTTTGTGGTATCATATATTAGTGATACTTTAAGTGGAGGAAGCAAAATTGAAGCATTTTTTCAAGGTTTTTTTTACATCGCTCATATGCTTTTCGCTTGTAGTCGTTGGTGGGTTATGGGCACTCAATGGTATGGATGGCGAACAAAATGTAGATGCATCAGATATATTTAATATTATAAGCAATAATAAAGATAAGAGAATAAATGTACTTTTATTGGGTATGGAACACGAGCATTCCGATACAATAATGCTTGCAAGCTATGATACAAAGTCAAAGACTGCGGACATAATTTCTATTCCAAGAGATACTTATGTTGACAGGGATGGATTTGTAAACAGTGCAAATAACAAAATAAATGTAATATACACTGTAAAAGGGATAGAAGGACTGGAAGAGTCTATTTTAAGCATTACAGGGATGAGAGTGGACAAATATGTTACCATTGACTACGATGGATTAAGAGCAGCAGTTGAAGCAGTGGGCGGTGTAGAGGTTGATGTGCCTTTTCATATGCGATATACGGATCCATATTCTGATCCACCTCTGGATATTGATATACCCGAAGGACTTCAAACAATTGACGGCAGCAATGTCATGGAATTTTTAAGGTTTAGGAAAACTAATTATGCGGGATATAAAGGCTATGATGAAGGTGATTTAGGAAGAATTGAAGCTCAGCAAAATTTTATTAAAGCAGCAATAAAAAAAGCCCTTAGTTTTAAACTTCCCAAGGTAGTAGCTGAGATATACCCCCATGTATCAACAGACTTTACATTATCCGAAGCCACCTCACTGGCTATGAGTGCCATTGGATTTTCTGCTGACAATGTTAATTCCCACGTATTGCCCGGTCATACACAGACCATAAACGGACTTTCATTTTATCTTATTAACCAGGAAGAAACTAAAGACCTGGTGTATAGTATACTTGATATTAAGTAAAGCAATAAAATGAAAAATCTCCTTTTAAGGAGATTTTTCATTGAACATTAGAAAATGTCTCTATCAGTAGGTGTGCCAGGCTGCTTGTTTATAAGCATCTTTTCACCCATGCGAACCATTTCTCTGACGCTTAAACCATTAACAATGGCAGGATACATTTCTGATGTCATACCGCTCATAGTTGGAATTCCCATATCCTGAGCTATTTCCATTTTCAAATTGTTAATGGCCTGCTGAGCTTCAGGAACCACTAATTTATTTCTGCTGCTCATATATACAGCTCCTTTCGTTATGAAGCTATATATTTATTATAATCCCAATTATGAAAAATAAACTGATAATAATTTCATAAAATTATAATTAAATGAAATTATCTTGGAACTATACAGGGTGTATTCAGGTCATGACATGAATTCCTGCAGCATCTGTTTCTACCACCGGTTCCTAAAACATTGTCAGCATAATTAATGTACCTGCTTCCGCCTGTGCCAAGCAGATTGCTTGTGCATGAGCATCCGGTTCCGCCTACATTAGTGCATCGCCTGCAGAAAACATCTAATAATTCATCACAGCCGATACCGCCTGTGCCTAAAACACCGTCGCAGCGTCCTGTACCGCTTATGCACCCTGGTCCTCTTAATGCTATAGTGGGCGTTGTAGCACCTGATACGCCCATAACCTGACCTGTTCTGTTTATATTTCCACATCTATTGCAACTCATCATAACACCTTATTCTATTAGAATTTTGAGCCAAGCTCATTAATATCATATTCTGCAATAAACAAAGTGTTACGACCTGTCTATATATTTTATAAAATAATTATTATACTGCTCCTGTGTTGAGGACAAATATTTGTCCGTATATTAAATTATCAGTATTAAACAGAAATTTTCACATTAAATTCTTCCATCCATATATTAAGCTGAATGAAGTAGGCTATCAACTGAGGACCTGTCATCAGCTGACCGTACCATGGCTTGGTGAAAGATTTTCCTCCGGATTCAACTATTTCATTTATCCTTTCCTTGTCAATGAGCTGGTATATGGGGGAGCTGCTTTTTGACATTATTTCCTTCATCCATTTTTGTACTGCATTTGTGTAGTCAATATGATGAGTTTTGGGGTAGGGGCTTTTTTTTCTGTCAATTATATCCTCCGGCAATATACTTCTCATTGCCTCTCTGAGAAGTCCCTTTTCTCTTCCATTGTAGAATTTGATGGCATTAGGAATATTAAATGCATATTCCACCAATCGGTAATCTGCAAAAGGAACTCTTACCTCAAGACTGTTAGCCATGCTCATGCGGTCCTTCCTGTTGAGCAGAGTAATCATAAACCATTTTATGTTCAGGTAAAAAAGCTCTCTCATCCTTGATTCTTCCTTTGATTCACCTTTGAGTTTTGAAACCCTGCTGATTGTGTCATTGTATTTTTGATTGACATACTCCTCCAGAGGAAGATAAGAAAGCTCCTTATTCAACAGTTCACGCCTTTCCTTAACAGACTTCGACCAGGGGAAGGTATCGGCATTTATGTCTTCAGCCCTTGTAAACCACGGATATCCTCCAAAGATTTCATCTGCACATTCACCTGACAGTGCAACGGTAAAATCCTTTCTTATTTCCCTGCAGAAGAGCAGAAGAGATGAATCAATATCAGCCATGCCCGGCAGATCGTTTGCCGTAACTGCATCCTTTAAGGTTTCCACAAGCTTAATGTTATCAAGTACTACCGTATGATGGCTGCTTTTCAGGCATTCGGACATTCTTTCCGCAAAGAACTGGTCGGATGTGGGCTGGAACAAATTGGACTCAAAATATTTGTCATTATCTTTGTAATCAATTGAATAAGTGTTTAAAGTACCTCTGTTGTGCTCTTTAAAATAATTGGAAGCAATAGCAGATATGGCACTTGAATCCAACCCGCCTGAAAGGAAAGTACAAAGAGGAACATCCGAAACCAATTGCCTTTCAACTGCGTCAACAAATAAATTTCTTACAGTGTCCCTTGTTTGTTCAAAATTTTCCTCATGAGGTTTCGCCTCCAATTTCCAGTATTCTTTAATATTTATATTTCCATCCTTGTATAAAAGACAATGAGCAGGAGGAATCTCATGAATATCTTTAAAAATGCCGCTGCCCAATGAACGTGCAGGCCCAAGACCGAAAATTTCCATAATTCCTTCCTCATTAATAACCGGTTCTGCCATCGGGTGAGCAAGAAGCGCCTTTATTTGCGAAGCAAATATTAGATTACCATCCTTATAGCTGTAAAATAGCGGCTTGACACCTAAATGGTCTCGTGCCAGAAATAAGGTTTTATTGTATTCATCCCATACCACAAAAGCAAAAATACCGTTAATATGGTTAACACATTCAGGTCCCCACTCAATATACGAAACAAGCAGTACCTCGGTATCAGAATAAGATTCAAACCTGTAGCCTTTGGCTTTAAGCTCATCTCTTACATCATCAGTATTGTACAGTTCGCCATTGTAAACAAGAACAAACTTGTGTTCACCAATCTGCTTTGTCATAGGCTGTGCTCCGCCCTTTGCATCCACAATTATCAAACGCCTATGTCCGAGAATTATATTTTCATTTTCATAGAAGCCGGAACTGTCAGGACCTCTCGAAGCAAGCTTATCTGTCATACTTTCGAGTATTTCCATATTGTTAGAGATGTCCTTTTTTGTATTAATCCATCCTGCTATACCACACATATAATGCCTCCTTATTAATCTGAATAAAATAATTTTATGTAGTCTGGTAATTATTGTTCCATAAAAATCTTATTTCATAACAGAAATAAAAAGATAGGCTGGGACCTATCTCTTTGCATTTATGTTTTCCATGTATTTATCAACATTGTTTACAGCTTCATTTTTCAAATAACCTATTAATTCATTTTCATCAGCTATAGACGCTATGTCAATGTGACCGGGAACCTTTGACGATATTATAATCAGATATTTATTATCATCTAATTTTTTTACGCTGGTGGTTTCAATGAGTATTTCTTTCATGACGGTGATTCCATCAAGAGGATAGCTGTGATCTTCATCATTATCCATGTCGTCATAATCATCATCTGTTTCTTCTTCTATTTCAACTTCTTCTGTTTCATCAAGCTCGTCAATATGCACCTCAGTATAAGGGCTTTCAAGGTTGTAATCCTGAATTTCAATCTGCATTGCTGCAATATATCCGTGCTTTTCCTTGTAAAGATAAGTTGTTACGACTTCAGCCCAATTTTCCGCAATATCAAATAGATTTTTTTCCTTATCATAAGCAATACAGCCATTTTTAAAGTAATCCAAATCGTCATAAAAAACACTTTCTTCAAGCTCAAGAGCTAAATTGTATTCTTCGTTTAAGATCTCAATTGCATCCTCAAAGGTGTCATAGCTGAAATTTAAAAGACTTTTGGTTATTAACTCTTTTAGTTTTTCATTTAAAATTTCTGCATTAAGGCCTTCAGTATTCCTCACCAGGATTATCCTGTAATAATCCTTTACAGTAACCTGATTTTTAAAATTAATGTCATCTGCAATATAATAAAAATCTAAGCAGCCATTTTCCATGGTATATTTGTTAATCTCTTCTTCAAATTCTTTAAAAAGTTTTTTCATAAACAGCTCCTACTAAAAAATAATTCATTAACATGTTATCATTAAATATATTTTATGACAATGATTTATTGATGAAAACCTTTTTTAATGATATTTTATGTGATATAATAATTATACATCGGCGTGAAGTAAGCGGGATTAGGCTCGCACTTATAATATAATGTAAAAAACAAGATTTATACAGGGAGGAAACTATGTTAGAAACTAAAAGACTATATTTGGATTATGCGAAAGAATCTGATATAGAAGATATTATGAAACTGGAAAATCACAAGGACAACAGGGATTTCGTATGGAAAGGAACTTACGAAGAACATAAGAAGGAAATTGAAAGCAAGGATTTTCTGCTTTATGTTATTAAAGAAAAAGATACGGTTGAAACAGCAGGGTTTGCTTTGATTCACCTGGACTATAAATCCGAAAGATTTGAACTCCGAAGATTTGTTATTTCCAGGAAAGGCTTGGGATACGGCAAAGAAGTCATAAATGCATTATTTAAGCTAACTTTTGAGGAACTGAATATGAACCGTTTTTGGCTTGATGTGTATCCCGACAACCATGTCGGAATAAAACTTTACGAAAGCGCAGGAATGCACCGGGACGGCATACTGAGACAAAACTATAAATCAGAAAGAGGCTATTTAGATCAGGTAATATATTCAATGCTTAAAAGTGAATATTACCAAATGGCTGAAACTGAAAATAATATAGTTAAGGAATATTGACAACATGAAAGAATTAGAAAATTTATTCGAGTCTTTCCCTGAGACAGAGACTAGAAGATTTTTATTAGTAATGTTGTTTAATAGCGACTTGTATTAACAAAAGAAATAGTGTAAAATATTGTCAGAATAGGTAGAGCAGGGTATGGTTGATACATCCTGATGAAAGGAGGATAAAACTCCAAGTAATAGGAGGTGAAGCCTATGTCTGTATATGAAACATTAACATTAATGATTGCATTTGCAATGTTAATTGTAGTTGTCATAAACGGACAAAAAAAGTAATTACCCTGTTGGGCCAGAGTAATTACAAACAACTTTT
>DHUT01000040.1:17955-24482 GCA_002409285.1 Firmicutes bacterium UBA5227
CCAGAGTAATTACAAACAACTTTTAAGTTAAGTCAGCTATAGCCAACTGCCTATTCTTTATCTTATGTAAATTATACCCCAATTATTAACAAAAATCAATATAAAATATATTAATATTATAATTCTATTTTGACTTGATTTTAATATTATATTTGATTTTAAATCTTTTATTAAAACTCAATTGTAAGGAGTCTGTGAGGTGAGGATTATGGAATACTTTTTAAAAGGTGGAAAAACAGTAGTAATTAGAAAACCTGTTATTGAGGATGCAGAGGAGCTTATTTCTGTTATAGCAACAGCTGATAGGGAAACTCTATTCTTAGCGAGAAATCCAGATGAATTTTGTCCTACAGTAGAAGAAGAAAAGAATATGATAGCAGGATTGGAAAATTCAAATATGATATGGTTTGTTGCTGAATATGATGATAAAATTGTAGGGCAATGTTCGGTCGGACTTGTTAATGGATATCAACGATATAGACATAGGGCATCAGTAGCATTTGTCGTATTGGCAGAATATTGTAACATAGGTATTGGTGGAAGAATGATGGAGGAATGTTTAAAGTGGTGTGCGGATAATAAAATAACCCAGGTTGAATTAGGAGTTGTGGCAACAAACGAAAGGGCTTTGTCAATGTATCGTGATTTTGGCTTTGAAGTAGTTGGGACAATACCTAATGCTTTGCGTTATAGTGATGGTAGCTGTGTTGATGAATATAATATGATTAAGTTTTTATAGATAAACGTACAATCATGATCATCGGCTGAGCGGATGGTCATGCTCTCTCTTATTTGTGATAAGCCTCACCGTAACACGTATGGCTGATGCATCCTGATGAAAGGAGGATAAAACTCCAAGTAATAGGAGGTGAAGCATTATGAGTAAAGAAATAAACAATGCATTATCACGCTTTGTGTTCTGGGATGAAGTGTACAATGATGCCGAATCTGATTTTATTACAACCTCAGCCCACGTTACAAAATGTGGATATTGCTAGTACCTGTGAAAGTATGATTAAAATATTTAATCATACTTTTTTGTAAAAAATTTAAACTATGGAGGAAAGGTATGCCTAAGATTTTTAAAGATCTTGATATATTTTAACTACAATGGCATCTTACTGCAAGGTGCCAAATGAGATGCAAGCATTGTTATCTTTATGAAGATGAAACTTATAAGAGTGAAATAGAAAATGAATTAGATTTTGATAATCGTATTACTATAATGGACGATTTCATTAGTTTTTGTAGACAGCTTAAGATTAGACCTGCTATTAGTTTTACAGGTGGTGATCCGTTTTTACGAGAAGATTTTTTTGAGTTATTGGACGAAGCTAAGAAAAGAAATATTTTAATAAATATACTTGGGAATTCTTTTTTATTAGATGAAAAAACTGTATTAGTTAAACTTGAATTGACTGTCGTAAAAAATAATAAAAATGCCATTGCTTTATATAAAAAATATGGATTTGTCATAGAAGGATTAAGAAAAAAGTCAATGATCAAAGATAACAATTTCTATGATGATTATTATATGGCAAAGTTCTTATAAGGTGTGGGCTACAAAGTTATTCTCTCATAATTATGTAAATATAGATAATAAGCATAATATAACGATATATACAACAACATAAAGTAGTAGCATGTAGATATAACACCGTTTATCACTTAAAATAATGTTACCATTACCCGGGTTTTACCCGGGATTTCTTGTTTTGATTTTGAAATATTACTTAAAATTATTATAATAGGCACAAGTACCGTAACCGTAAAACCTACCGGTACATGTACAATAAAAAAATAATGAGATAATACTCCAAGAAAGACCAGTTAGTGATGAGTTAAAAAGAAGCACTATAAATAAACCTATCTATAGATAGATTAAAAAATATTTTTAATATTCTGCATATTACGTTTTTATAGTGCACCTAAACCGGCTAAATTGTGCATAGCTTCCGGTGAAATTGTGCGGTCATCCCGCTGAAATTGGGCATGATTTCCGCACAAGTTGAATATTGACAACTGAATATAATAAAAGGTATCATAAAGTTGCTTGAATATTCCGACCGATCATGAGCCACCGCCGCCGCCATGGTAATCTCCAGTCGGGCTACGCCCTCCTTCCGATTACCATGGCGGCGTAATATGATATGCCGCTGTAACCGTTCATGTAGTATTGTTTTGCATAGAAATCAATGTCACAGATGAGAAATTCCTCATTTTCAAAGTTGTATAATGTGTCTTGGTCATTAAAATCAATGGCCACATAGCCGCATTTTGCAACGTGTGCGTGAAATTCCAATATACCGTCATAAACGTGCAGCTTTTTTTCTGCTGGGAGCGCCAAAAACTTTTTATTCATTTCACGCTGAGGGTATCCGCAGCTTTCCCCGTCAAACCAATCAAAGACGGTCAAATACCCACCGCCGATTTCCATCGCGTTGATTAAGTTGACCAGCAAAGGATGCTTCATTTCTTCGTACTTTAGAACAGAATATTTAAGCCGCAGGATTGTGTCCTCAATGTTCCGTATCGCGTCATTGACTGTATGTGCGCCTGCAAATTTCATAAAATAACGCTTACCGTCTTTTTCAACACCAAAGCATATACACCCGGAACTTGACTAATCAAAAACCCGGAACACTTTCCCGAATTTGCTTATGAATGAAAAATCATATGCTTCTTTCATTTGAAAAGAAACGCCGTCAATCATTTGAACAACCATAATTATTCCTCCGTTTTCGTAAAATCATAATAGGTGTAACTGAGTATTTTATTTGTTTTTTCAAACCCGCCCGGAACCAGTTCCTTCGCATGAACGGCGATCTCCGGATCATCCACGCTGTCATCCTTAACAATACCGAAGTCCCGGAAGTCCGAAAACCCCATCTTCTTTCGATAAACATCGGGATGTCCGCACGTCATGCATCCGATATATCCGAGTGATTTCGCAACTTCAAGCCCGCGCATAACCAAAGCTGTACCTACCCCTTTTCGCTGATACTCGTAGAATTTTTCGGCATGATTATCATTTTCACCGTGTTTAACCGCAAGACTATTGAGCCAAACGATATGTTCTCCGTCATCTCCCATCGGCAATGCGGAAAATATGGCGTGTCCGAGGCAAGTCAAACTGTCGTCGAAGGCAGCTACTAAATCAAGTTCTGGGATGTAATACGGTGAATGTCGAATATTATCCGCAAAAACTTCATGGAAATTGCCATCACTGTCGCGCTCGTTATATTCAAACGCATCACGGTCTAACTTTCTAATAATTCTGTATTCATCGGGTTTGATTTGTCTTATTATATAATCGGTCATTTCTTGATTTCTCCATTCTTCTCCATATTTTTGCTCCATTTAGCAAGTGATTTGTGCCATTGCTGCCGCTCCTGCATAAATCCAATTTTATCGTCAACGTATTTCGCTTCATGTTTCAGCTTCAAATAGCTTTGCCAGCGATCATCAGACAACTCGCCATTTTCAATGGCAGATTTGACAGCACAACCGGGTTCGGTTTGATGGTGACAGTCCGTAAACTTGCACCCGCGAGATAAAACTTCTTCGACATCTGAAAAAGCCTCGCCCAAACCGGCGCTGACATCCCACATTCCAAGTTCCCGCATACCCGGCGTGTCGATGACCATCGCACCGGACGGAAGCATGAACAACTGACGATGCGTTGTGGTATGCCGACCTCGGCTGTCATCTTCACGAATTGCTTTAACATCCATCAGCTTTTCGCCTGCCAGAGCGTTAAGCAGACTGGATTTTCCCACGCCGGAAGAGCCGAGAAATACCACAGTTTTTTGGGGCTGGAGATAGTTCCGGACAGAATCCAGCCCTTGTCCGTTGACGGCACTAACGGCAATCACATCGACACCGACAGCGATTTCTTCTACCGCAGCTATTTGAGCTTTGTAATCATCAGCTAAATCCGCTTTTGTAAGAACTACAACCGGCAGGGCATTGCTCTGCCACGTAAGGGTGAGATACCGCTCCAGCCGGCCGATGTTAAAATCGTTATTTAATGAGGTCATGACAAAAACCGTGTCAAAGTTGGCCGCCACCGCTTGTTCGCCACGACCCGGCGTAGGGTCACGACGAGAAAAGAAACTCCATCGTGGCAATGTTTTGATAATCAGACTGTCACCGGTTGGCTCATACTGTATCAAAACAAAATCTCCGACCGTAGGAAAGTCCTCTCCCTGTCCATAATAAATAACTGTTTTTAGTTTGCCGTAAATTGTACCGTGCGAGCAGATAAGCTCATACCGTTCACGGTGAACTGCTGTAATCCTTGCTGGAAGTCCATCCGCATCCTCTGGGAGCATGGATGTTTGCCATCCGTAATTTTCTATATCGATCATTTGAACCCTCCAAAATTTGATTTATATTCATTGCGAAAAAACAGGTTGCAATCATAGCGCAACAACTCCTTTCAAATTTTATTCGTACTGAAAAGGGCATAAAAATACCGCGGACAAAGCAGCCTTCACATCGGCTGCAAATCCACGGAAACAAAAATAACACACCCATTCGGTGTGCCGCACTTATTGCAGTATTATCAAAAGGTTACTTTTGTGGCATAAAAACACAAGGCGTAATACACCAAAGTTTTATATGCCCTTATTCAGTTTTAAGACACGATCACCATCATACTTACCGTCATTAAAACACATCTCCTTTCGGAATTAAAATATGGGTTGAACCACATTTGATATTATAGCAGAACACATAGAAATAAACAAGGGAAATTTGCAAGTGAGTGTCCTTCACTCTGAGTGCTGACTTCAATGAAAAAGTAAAACATACAGAAGATGAATCATCTGCTTCCAACTGGTTAAATATCGGATATTTTTTCCTCCAGGATATTATGAAAGAACTCAACCTCAAAGACTTCTTTCACCAGATAACCAATGACCGGAAGATTACATATGACTGAGAATAAAATATAAATAAAAGTGATATAGTTAGGTAAATAAAGATTGACATTATAAAAGACCTACTTATGATAAGCCTCGCCGTAGCACATATTATTATAAACTATATTTTTATAAATAGTAATATTGTATTGATATTGTCATTACAATGTTGTATAATAATACTGAGGTGATTTTATGTCAAAAACATATATTCAAGTAAGAGCCGAAGAAAACGATAAGGAATTAGCATCTGAAATACTTGAAAAGTTAGGTACTAATTTATCTACGGTTGTTAATATGTTATTAAAGCAAATTATTATGACTAAAAGTATTCCGTTTGAAGTAAAACTTAATGAAACTAATTATACGGAAGATGAAGCAATTTCTGAAATAGTTACAACCTTAGCAATGGAAAATATGAATTTAACAAAGGAAGATATATTATTATTAAAAGAATATAGAAGCAATAAAAATGCATCTGAAGATATTAGGAAAAAGATAGTTTCTGGATATACTAAGGAGCAATAGGAATGAGTAATCAAATATATTGTTATCCTAATTCTGATGTATTGATTAATAAATTAAATATTCGAAATAGTGATATATTGTTTGAAGCTGAAAGAAAACTTACAATGTTGCGTATTTCTGATTTAATTGACACCCCTATTAAAGGTGAGTTTGATTTAAAACATTTACAGGCAATTCATAAATATATATTTCAGGATATTTATGATTGGGCTGGTGAAATTCGCACTGTTGATATTGCTAAGCAAAATATGTTTTGTAAGGTTCAATATATAAATGGTCAGGCATCAATTATTTTTGAAAACTTAAAAAAAGAGAACTTCTTAATTGACTTAAAAAGGGATGAAATTGTAAATAGACTGTCATATTATTTTTCTGAAATAAATGCTCTTCATCCTTTTAGAGAAGGCAATGGTCGCAGTCAAAGAGAGTTTATTCGTGAATTAGCATTTTCTTGTAATTACAGAATTGATTTTAGAAAAGTGGATAAGAATCTAATGTCAGAAGCCAGCAAAGATTCTTTTTTGTGCAATTATAGCAAGATGGAAGGGCTGTTTGAGATTTGTTTAAGTGAAAGAATATAAATCTTGGTTATAAATGGACAAAATAATAATTACCCTGTGGCAACAGGATAATTACATAATTTCAATTATTAAAAATATTGATGACCTTTTATAGTAAAATAGTATTATAATTTAAATTGTAATCATATTGAATTTAATACTTATAAAAAATTCTGAGTTATGTTGACAATATAACACAAAATTGATATGCTTATAATATATTATATGAAGGTGGTGTCTGTTTGATAGTAACTCTGTAATGAGCATTTATTAATTTATTTGGACAATAGTTGGATTACCAATATTTTTTTATTGTACTTACAATGCCTTACAGAAAATACAAACTGGACATATAGTTTATATGGATATATTTCAGGTATAGTATTTTGCTATACCTTTTTTCTTTTCTGTAAGATAAATCTTTTAAAATTATGTTTAAGAAAGGGAAAAAATGAAATATTTAAAAAGTAGGAAATACGATAATGAATTCATTAACTTGAATTCGGCAAGTAGT
>DHUT01000085.1 GCA_002409285.1 Firmicutes bacterium UBA5227
GGAGTGTTTACTTGACACTACCGACTAAGAATACGGGGTTTATGTATGCTAAGAAAAATATAAGATGCAATGCAATTTGTCCAGGAAGTATTGCAACAGAGATTGGAAAAAGCGAATTTATGAAGGACATTAACCAGGAAGGAGCTGCTCTTACATCTCTGGGATTAAGCTTGAATCCGAAGCAAGGCAAACCGGAAGAAATTGCATCGGTCGCAGTATTTTTGGCAAGCGATGAATCTACATTTATAAATGGACAGTGTATTCAGGTTGATGGCGGTTGGACAGCATACATGTAGAGTTAATTTTATATTTGATAATATATTAAAAATGTGTTAACATATAAATCAGCCTTGTCAGGCTGTTTTATTTTTGTAATTTTAAGATTTAATTTAAGCTTTATTTAAGGATATAAGTGATATCATATTATGATATGCGTAAAAAAAAATTAAGTAAGTTTAATTATTTAGTTTATTGAGTAAAGCATATAATAGATACTATTAAGATAGGAGTGAGAATGTGAAAAAGTTATTTCCATTTATGAAAAAATATACGAAATATGCAATACTATGTCCGATTTTAATGATATTAGAGGTTGTGGCAGATATTATTATTCCGTATTTAATGTCACTGATAGTGGATGTGGGAATTGCCGGTCGAGATATTAATTATGTGGTTAAAGTTGGAATCGTTATGATTTTAGCTGCATTGTTCGGTATGGTTATGGGTATTATGAGTTCCCATTACGGTGCAAAAGCAGGTTATGGCTTTGCTGCAGAAATTAGAAAAGCAACATTTAAAAAAGTCCAGAGCTTCTCATATGCGAACCTGGATAAGTTTTCTGTATCGTCACTGATAACAAGGCTTACCAATGACTGCAACACCCTTGGGCAGGTAGCTATGATGAGTCTCCGAATGGCTGTGAGAGCACCGTTTATGATGATTTTTGCTCTGATTATGGCATTGAGGATCAATGCGTCATTAGCGGGTGTATTTATGGTTTCAATTCCGGTTATGGCAGTTTTTTTAGTAATTATAATGACTAAGGCAAGACCTCTTTTTATTAAGATGCAGTCACGTGTTGACAGAGTCAATGCAATTATACAGGAAAATTTAACAGGAATAAGAGTTGTTAAATCTTTTAACAGACAGAGTCATGAGGAGCAAAGGTTCAAGGAGAGAAATGATTCCCTTAGAGATACTGCCTTATATGCAATATCTAAAGTTATTATGGTTGGTCCTCTTATGAACATTGTCACATATTCCACCATAATAGCAGTGTTGTGGTTTGGTGGTAAACAGGTTGTTGTAGGCAGCATGGGAAGCGGAGAGCTTATATCATTTGTTACATACATTACTCAGATACTGATGTCATTGATGATGCTTTCAATGTTCTTTATGCAGCTTTTGAGAGGCATGGCTTCAGCATCCAGAATCAATGAAGTACTGGAAACAGATTCTGAAATTAAGGAAGATTCAAGTCCTGTTATGAACATGGCAGATGGTTCCATAAAATTTGACAATGTAAGCTTTGCATACCCTCTAAGTTCCGAAGAGGCATTAAAAAATATCAGCCTTGAAATAAAATCGGGCGAAACCGTTGGTGTAATAGGCTCTACAGGTTCATCAAAGTCAACACTGGTTCAGCTTATTCCGAGGCTTTATGACGTTACGGCCGGAGCTGTTGAAGTCGGTGGTGTGGATGTAAAAAAATATCATATAAAGACATTGAGAGATAAGGTTGCGTTTGTGCTACAGAAAAATGTGCTGTTTTCAGGTACCATCAGGGAAAACATGAAGTGGGGAAATGAAAATGCCACTGATGAGCAAATAATAAATGCATTGAGGCTTTCACAGGCATGGGAATTTGTGTCTGGTTATGAAGACGGATTAGATCATATTGTTGTACAGGGGGGAGATAATTTCTCCGGCGGGCAGAAGCAAAGACTGGCAATTGCAAGAGCATTGCTGAAATCTCCTGAAGTCATTGTTCTGGATGACTCTACCAGTGCCGTAGATATGGGTACAGATGCCAAAATACAGAAGGCATTTAAAGAGGAACTTGGGTCTGTTACCACAATAATTATAGCCCAAAGAATTTCATCAATTCAACATGCTGATAAAATACTTGTAATGAATGAGGGAGAAATAGAATCAACAGGAACACATGAAACATTAATGGAAAGCTCACCTATATATAAAGAAATTTATGAATCACAGCAGAAAGGGGTGGTTGGACAATGAGTGAAATGAAAAAAACAGATACAGTTCAAACAAAGAAAAATGATGTAGATTATAAGGTCCCCAGGCGGCTTAAACCCACCGACCCTAAAAGAACCCTAATTAGGCTGTTCAGTTACTTCAAGTTCAACAAATTTCTTTTTTTTGGAGGCATATTATTTATAATAATAGGTTCTGTCGGTGAAATTGCAATAACCGGAATGTTGAGCCCCATAATTGATACTTTAGTGGGAGACTTTGACAAGAACGTATTTATTAAATATCTTGCTATTATGGGAATTATTGTTTTAGTGGTTGCCTTGACTCAATATCTGGGAAGTTTGTTCATGGCAAAGCTTGCTCAGAAAACAGTGCATAAAATTAGAGAAGAAATGTTCTCACACATGGAGAAGCTGCCCATATCATTCTTTGATCAGAGAACACATGGCGATATAATGTCAACATTTACTAATGATGTTGATATGCTCAATCAGTCCCTGGAGCAAAGTGTATCACAGGTATTAATCTCGATAATAACGGTAGTCGGTACATTTATAATGATGTTGGTTTTAAGTCCTCTGTTGACATTAATTGTTGCTGTAATGCTTGCATTGTTAATGGTTATTGCGGCAAAAATCGGAAAGAAATCCTCCGGATTCTTTAGAGGGCAGCAGTCGGCTTTGGCAGGTATGAACGGATATATTGAAGAAATGATGTCCGGGCAAAAAGTGGTTCAGACATTCAATTATGAAGAAAGAGCAATTGAAAACTTCAATGAAAGAAATGAAGAACTGAGAAATGCCAGTACAAGTGCTTCGTCCTACGGTGTAATGCTGATGCCGATTATGGGAAATTTGGCATATGTAAAGTATGCGGTTGTAGCTATGGTGGGAGCATACCTGGTAATGCTTAACAGATTCAGCATTGGTAACCTTGCATCATTCCTGCAATATACAAGAACAATATCAAGACCCATAACACAGGTATCCAATCAGCTTAACACATTATTTGCCGCACTGGCAGGAGCGGAAAGAATATTTAATGTGCTGGATGAAAAAATTGAATTAAATGAAGGCGACGTAAGACTTGCGGAAGAATGTGAAGGCAAGAATAATCTTTGCTGGAGGGTTCCCGAAGAAAATGGTGAATTTGAATTTGTTCCTTTAAAGGGAAGCATAACAATGCAGAATGTTGATTTCGGATATGAACCTGGTAAGACAGTATTAAAAAATATAAACCTGTATGCCAAGCCGGGACAGAAAATTGCATTTGTTGGCTCTACCGGTGCTGGTAAAACAACAATTACAAACCTCATAAACCGTTTCTATGAGATTGATGAAGGAACCATACTTTATGACGGAATAGATATAAGAAAAATTGACAAGTTCGATTTGAGAAGTACAATGTCCATAGTATTGCAGGACGTACATTTATTTGAAGGAACGGTTGCAGACAACATCAGGTACGGAAGGCTCGATGCCACAGATGAAGAAGTGAAAAATGCAGCAAAGCTTGCAAATGCCCATTACTTCATAAAGCATTTGCCAAAGGGCTATGATACCATGTTGACCACAGACGGTCAAAATCTGTCCCAAGGTGAAAGACAGCTATTATCCATAGCCAGAGCAGCGGTGGCTGATCCCACCATACTGATACTTGACGAGGCAACGTCATCTGTTGATACGAGGACTGAAAAACTCATATCAGAAGGTATGGATAAGCTGATGGCAGGCAGGACTACATTCGTAATTGCCCATAGATTATCAACTGTCCGTGATTCAAATGCCATAATGGTTCTTGAACACGGAGAAATCATTGAAAGAGGCGACCATGAGGATTTAATGAAGCAGAAAGGTCGATACTATGCATTAAACACAGGAGCAATTGAATTAGACTAAGTAAAATAAGTGAAAAAAACTTCCGGATTCCTGAGGAATTCAGAAGTTTTTCGTTTTTCCTTCGTGATTTTTGCCTTTTACAGCGAGCTGTATACTTTTTTACCATCTACATATGTTTCAAGCACATGGGTATCAAGTATTTCTTCGTTGCTGCTTAGGTTAAATATGTCCCTGTCAAGGATAATAAAGTCCGCCAGCTTTCCGGGAGAAATTGTTCCTTTTATATCTTCTTCTCCGGAAGCGTAGGCACCCTCATACGTATATGCTCTTATAGCTTCATACATATTCATTTTTTCCTTCGGCAGATATATCTTTTTTTCTTCTCCCGTTATATTCTTTCTTGTAACAGCAGAGTAAATATTAGGCATAGTGTTAAATGACTCAACAGGGCAATCTGTCCCAAAGGAAACATGGATTTTCTTATCAATCATCGTCTTCCATGCATATGAACTGTCAGCCAGCTCATCCCCAACCCTGTCATATACTATATTCATGTCGTAATCAATAAAAATAGGCTGTACAAAAGTAATAACATTAAGATTTTTTATTCTTTCAAGTAATGCATCATCAGTAATTTGGCAATGAACAATCCCATGTCGTAGTTCAAGATCCGGGCGTGCTTTTTTTGAATATTCAATAGCATCTAATGACATTTCAAGAGCCTTGTCACCTATTGCGTGTATTGCGACAGGACAGCCATGACTATGAGAAGTAAGAACAAGTTTATTCAATTCATCCTGACTGAACATTCCAATTCCTTTAGTACCGGGGTCATCAGCATAGGGATTTCTCATGGCGGCTGTCCTTGCACCAAGAGAGCCGTCGCTGAGTATTTTGACACAGTTCACACGGTACTTATCCGTCCCAAATCCATAGCCGTAGCCTTTATCGAAGAACTTTTCGACCTTAAACCTGTCATCAAAGAGGCATTGCTCTCCAATTCGAATATTCAGATTATCAGAGATTTTCAGCTCCTTAAAAGCCTGAAACAGCATATTGTAATCATTGTCCTGGATATAGCCGAAGTCATCACTTTGTACAGATGTTAGTCCCTGGGCAGAAGCTTTTTTCTGTGCATCAATCAATATGTTCTTCAATGTTTCCATGCTTATGGGAGATATCTTTGTTTTTACATTATCCAACAGGCTTTCTTTTATTACGCCATTGGGCTCTCCACTTGGAAGAAGCTCAATCAAATCTCCATATTTTACAGCGGTTTCCCTGTTCAGCCCAAGTTCCTTCAGACCGGCAGAATTAAGTACTCCAACATGAAAACACGCCCTCATAATCAACAGCGGAATATCATCAGTTATATCATCCAGATCAAATTTCGTAGGGAACCTTTTTTCATCTGTAAAATAATCATGGTTCCAACCTTCCCCTATAAGCCATGAACAGTTGCCCACATCACGACTTTTAATTCCTTCAACGATTCTAAGTCTTAGCTCCATGATGCTTTTAGCACCCACAAGATTAACATTTCGCTGATTTTTTGCGTAATGTAAAAAATGCATATGAGAATCATTAAATCCGGGAAGAACCAGCCGACCTTTCAAATCTACTTCCTTAATTTCATCCGCTTTTTCTTTTATAAATTCTAATGCACCATCTTTGTCACCCACATAAACAAATTTGTTTTGATCAACTATAAAAGCAGTTGCTATAAAATCAGCGTTCTCCATTGTATGAATTTTTCCGTTTTTAAATAAGGTAATCAACTATCCTTGCCTCCTTATATTTTGGAGATTCCGTTGATTTAAATTCCTTATTGCTCATACACAATTCTCCTCTCTTATAAATTAATGTATTATTATGCATGCAATATGTATGCCAATAATCTAAAAACAACAAATTTGTAACATGTGAATTAAAAATAAGTAAGAGATAGTATGCAAATATAAAATTCAGCCTTATAAAAACGATTTTTTGATTTTATATTACAGTAATACTAAATGATTGTCAATATTTAAATCAAAATTGAAGTTGAATTATTTTTAAAGATAATGTATAATTTCATACAAATCAACTAATCAAACAGAAGGGAGTGTATTGTATGAAAGACTGTTTTAAATATGACTTGATTATTAAAAATGCCAGAATTATTGATGGCACCAATTCACCATGGTTTCGTGGGGATGTGGGAATAAAGGATGGAAAAATTATAAAGACGGGAGTTCTTGAGGGAGATGATTCGCTTGAAATATTGGATGCCGAGGATCAGTATCTCACACCCGGGTTTATAGATATTCATTGTCATAGTGACAGTACCCTGCCCGATTATCCACTTGCGGAAAGCAGAATATTTCAGGGAATTACTACAGAAATTGGCGGAAATTGCGGTATTTCTTCTGCACCGGTGAATCCTGAAAGGGTAAAGCTGCTCAGGGACTATGCAGGGCATCTGAAATATGATTGGCACAGGCTTTCTGAATATCTTGAAAGGTTAGAAAATTCAGGTATCAGCACTAATTTTGGAACTCTGACAGGTCATGGAACGATCAGATTGGCTGTCATGGGATTTGAAGACAGAAAGCCCGATGAAAAAGAAATGGAAGAAATGATTATGCTTCTCAGACAGTGTATGGATGACGGAGCCTATGGTATGTCCAGCGGTCTTATTTACCCTCCGGGATGTTTTTCAGATGTAGATGAAATGTCGGCTCTTGTAAAGGAATTAAAGAGCTACGGCGGGTTTTATGCTACTCATATGCGTGATGAGGCAACAAAAACAGTGGAGGCTGTAAGAGAAGCTCTGGAGGTTTGCAGACGTTCAGGTGTTCCGCTGGAAATATCACATCACAAGGTCACGAGGAAGTCTCATTGGGAGCTTGACTGCAGAACAACTGTTGCGATGATTGAAAAGGCAAGGCGGGAAGGACTGGATGTTACAGCAGACCAGTATCCATACAATGCATCATCCACAACCATGGACAGCAATGTTCCCTTGTGGGGCTTTGAAGGAGGAATGGAAAAGATGCTGCAAAGGCTGCAGACACCGGAAATCCGTGAGAAGCTGAAGGCTGAGAGCAACGAAAGTCATGTTGGTCGATGGGGAGATATTATTGTATCATATGCAGAAAGTGAAAAAAATGCCTGGACCATAGGTAAATCCATTGCGGAGATTGCAGAAATCAGGGGCGTTGATCCTGCAGATGCGTGTTTTGACCTGATTGTTGAAGAAAAAGGCAGAGTCAATGAAGTGAACTACGGAATGTGTGAGGAGGATATCGAGTACATTATGTCCCAGCGCTTTACAATGATTGGCTCAGATGGATATGCGGCTTCCCTTGATTATCCGGGATTGCCACATCCGAGGTGGTATGGAACCTTCCCCAGGGTTATAGCACACTATTGCAGGGACAGAAGACTGTTTCCTCTGGAAACCGCCATATACAAAATGACAGGTCTGCCTGCCGCACGTATAGGTATTCCGGACAGAGGACTTATTAAGGAAGGAATGTGGGCGGATTTGGTTCTGCTAAATTTTGAAGATATTCAGGATACTCCAAATTACAGCTCTCCCAAAAATACCTGCAAGGGTATTCAAAGAGTGTATGTAAACGGAGTTCTGACTGCCGCGAATGGTGTTCATACAGGTGTAAAATCCGGAAAGGTATTGAGAAAAGGAAGAAAGACGTGCTAACCGTTCATATATGTTCTCATAAGGTTTATTTGTGCTGAAATTATAAAAGGAGACAAAATGCTATGAAAATTGAATGGAAAACTGATACTGAGCTTGTCATTTCAGATTCTATGAAAAAAAACAAGGTGGCGGGTATTGCCATGTCACTTATTTCAAATGGAGAAGTTATACATAGTGATACTTATGGTGTTATAAATACCATGACCCGGGAACCCGTGCAGCATGACACAAAATTTGAGGCGGCATCACTTACGAAGCCACTTTTCTCTTACCTTGTAATGCGTCTTTGTGATAAAAAATTTATTAATTTAAACACTCCGGTCTTTGAATATTTACCGGAATATGAAATTAGCTGCGATTTAAGATATAAGATTATTACACCGGAAAATATTTTGTGCCACAGCTCGGGAATTGAAGACTGGAGTCCTAAGCCTCTGAATATTTATTTTGAGCCGGGCAGTAAATTTTTATATTCCGGTGAAGCATATACATATTTGCAAAAAGCTGTGGAGAATGTTATGGGCAGGGATTTAGGCCAGCTTGCCGAAGGAGAAATATTTAAACCGCTGCAAATGAATAACAGCACATTATCCTGGACACATGCAGTAAATAATCATCTTTCCTATACATTTGACAGTCAAGGCAGAATGGAGCAAAAACGTACTCACTCCGGCTTCAGTGTTTGTACTGAACCGAATGCCGCATGTACGCTTTATACAACCATTGATGATTACACTAAATTCATTTTAAATATCATAGATAACAAAAATATATCATTATCCTCTGCGTCATTTAACAATATGATTGATGCACATAATAAAATAAGTGAGAATTTGTTCTGGGGACTTGGCTGGGGTATATACCGGAAGGAAAATAAATTAATATGGCACTGGGGAGATAATGGAAGCTTTAAATCCTTTGTATGCCTTGACTTAAATACCAAATCGGGTGTTTTAATATTTACAAACAGTTTCAACGGACTGAATGTATGCTATGATATAGCCGGTAATGTTGCCGCTGAAAACTTTAATCCGATTCGTGAGTTTGTAGCTCATGCCGAAGATCCCACAGGGGAGACGGTTCTTCCCGACCATTCTTCCTGACCATGCATATTTATCAATTTTTGAAAATTTATATTGACAAGTGTTCAGATTAGGTGTTATACTCGTAAAAATACACAATTAAATGAGTAACATAAACGCTGTGATAAGGAGCAGTAAGCATTTAAAATGATTTCAGAGAGTTGTTGGATGGTGTGAAACAATGTCAGAGAAATGCCGAACTAGCCTTTGAGTGGATTTGCCGAAACAATGTATCAGAATATCAGTAGGCAGGTACGGGTAGCCGTCCGTTAAAAAAGGCAGAGTATCGATTAGAAATAATCCGTATTCAGAGGGCATTTCGCAAGAAATGAATAAGAGTGGTACCGCGAAAGATATATATCTTCCGTCTCTTAGGGATTGGTTTCCCTGAGAGAGGAAGATTTTTTTATATTCATATAACCTTCTCATGGACAACCGACAGTGTATTAAAAATCACACATGAACACATGAGAGGTATGAAAATGGAAAAACAACAAACAAAAACAAAGAGCATGAGCTTCACAGGCGCGTTTGCGGTTGCATGCGTGCTGTTTGGTTCTCATGCAGGCGGAGGCTTTGCAACCGGTAATCAGGCAACACAATACTATGTGCGGTATGGATGGACTGCTCCCATAATGGCTGTTATCGCCATGGCTCTTTTAACCTTAACCATCCGTGAATGTATAATTATGTACAATTCCAGAAGCTTATCAAGCTATAAAGAACTTTTTCAGGCTTTGTACCATCCTTATGACAAGCTGTCAGTTTTATTTGAAATTTATTTTTACACTATGGTTGTATGTGCCGTGGGAGCAGTTATAGCAGGAGCTGCATCCTTGCTTAACAAGACCTACAGCATCCCTTATGCCTATGCTGTTATTTCGGTGGGAGTGCTGCTTCTGGCAATGACAATTTTCGGAGCTTCAATGGTTTCCCGTGCATCCACAGTCATGTCTGTAGGAATTTTAGCCTCCTGCGCTGTAATATTTATTCTGGGAATAGGTGCTAAAGCACCTGAAATATCTCATATATTTGCAGTCAGGGGGAATACGAATGTGGGAAGAGGAATATTGAACGCATTTACTTATGCAGGCTTTCAATCGGTGGTAATTCCCACCATGATTTCCTGCGGCAAGACCTTAAAAAATCCTAAGGATGTTTCAAAGTCAATGATTATTTCATTTGTAATTAATTCAATTGCGTTGGTTATGTCCATTATAATGCTGCTGGGCTGGTATACCGAATTTACCCAGGCAGGCGAATCCACGCTGCCTACACTGTATATTACAGGGCAGCTTGGAAAACCATATGTATTCTGGGCATATAACATTTGTCTGTTCCTGTGTTTTATTTCAACAGGGGTTACAACTATTTACGGAGTTGTTGAAAAATTCGAAAAGGTAGAAATTTTGTCGGGTATCAACAATATTTTCGTAAAAAGAATTGTAGTATCATGCTTAATAATGATTATTTCAATGGGAATTTCCATGATTGGTCTGGATAAGATTATCAAGTATGGTTACGGCTATATGGGCTATTTGGGAATTGCAATTATAATAATTCCTTTCCTTACAATAGGTGCATACAAGAACAGAAAATATTTAAAAAGCATTGAAGGAAAAGCACCTTCAAACTCAAAACTTGCAGAAGAAGCGGAGTTTTAAATTAATTTTAACAGATACAATCTGCATTTATCAGCAGGTTGAAGATTATATAAGGAGTAAACACATGAAAACAACATTTTTTCCAAGCTACACCATAGGCTCTGACGCATATGGCGAAATAGTTAAAATTTGCAGACCCTATGGAAATAAGGCTGTAGTATTAGGAGGAGAAAAAGCAATAAATGCTGCCGAAAATAAAATAAAATGTGCAGTTAAGGATAGCTCGCTGAAAATTACAGGCTTCTTTCATTTTGGTGGAGAGGCTTCCATGGAAAATATTGAAAGGCTTAAAGAAATACCTCAGGTAAAGGATGCAGACATGATTTTTGCGGTAGGAGGAGGGAAAGCCATTGATACAGGCAAGGTACTTGCACATACAACGGTTAGACCATTTTTTACATTTCCAACTATTGCATCTACCTGTGCGTCCTGCACAAGTCTCGGTATTTTATATTATCCGGATGGTTCTCTCAGAGAATACTCGATTTCCAATATTCCGCCTGTTCATATTTTTATTGACAGTGAAATTATAGTAAACGCCCCAAATAAATATTTATGGGCAGGAATAGGAGATTCCATGGCAAAATATTTTGAAACCTCCGTATCGAGCAGAGGCGATGAACTTATTCATTCTCAGGCTATGGGGGTGTCCCTGGGCAATATGTGCAACGGACCTTTTGTGAAATACGGGGAGAAAGCACTTAATGACTGCAGAGACCATACTGTTTCACCGGAGCTTGAAGAAATTATTCTTGGAATAATTGTGTCAACCGGATTTGTATCAAACTTAGTCAGCATGGATATAACATCAGGCTTGGCTCATGCGGTTTATAATGGATTTACGGTACTGTCCCAGATAGAGGAATACGGACATCTTCACGGAGAGATTGTATCCTACGGAATTCTTATTCTGCTTATCGCAGACAGGCAAAAAGAAGAATTTGAACGTGTTTTCAGATTTAATAAAAGTCTTGGACTTCCCACAAAGCTGTCAGACCTGCACTCTTCAATGAAGGATGCGGACAAGGTTATTGAAAAGGCATTAAAAGGAATAGATGTGAATCATTATCCTTATCATGTAACACCTGAAATGATTAGGGAAGCCATGGAATCTATAGAGGCATACAACGAAAGCTGTAAATAAATAAAAATCGGCACTCGCAAGAGTGCTTTTTATTTCTCAGGAAATAGTTGATAAATAATGTCAAGCGGTTTATAATAAAATCAAATATAATTTCAGGAGGGAATATGATTATATCAACAACAAATACATTAGATGGCAAAAGAATAATCGAATACAAGGGAATTGTGTTCGGTGAAGTAGTATCAGGGGTTAATTTTCTTAAGGATTTTGCGGCAGGTATTACAAATTTTTTTGGAGGAAGATCTAATTCCTATGAAGGTGAACTGATACAGGCAAGGGAAAATGCAATAAATGAAATGTCTCAAAGAGCTGCGGCTATGGGAGCAACGGCGGTTCTGGGAGTGGATATTGATTATGAGGTATTGGGAAGTGCAAACGATATGCTTATGGTTACAGCATCGGGAACAGCTGTTGTAACAGAATAAAGAAAAGTAAAAACAATTATTTAAGGTTATAACCATATAAGTTGGAGGAAACATGAATAAACTGTCAAAAAAAACGATTTCGACAATTGAAAATGAATTAAATTACTGGAGGGTGCCCGGTGCAGCCATAGCTGTAATTAAAGACGGTAAGCTATGGGACTCCCTTGGGGTAGGATACAGGAACCTTAAGAAAAATCTTCCCGCTGACGCCGATACACAGTTTGGGATAGCATCCTGCTCAAAATCCATGACATCTGCTCTTATAGCATTCCTTGTTGACAAAGGGATGCTTGATTATGATGAGCCTGTTACCACATATGCTCCAAAGCTTGTGATGAATGACCCCTTGGCAAAGAATATGACACTGAGGGACATGCTGTGTCATAAAACCGGTTTTGGAACTCATGATGCTATATGGCCGGGAGACAGGATTAGAGAGAATCTTGCAGAAAGCTTAAGATATATCATGCCGTGTACAGACTTCAGGGGTAAGGCAATTTACAGCAACGTAATGTATGCCATGGCAGGATATGTGGCAGAATGTGCCACGGGAGAAACCTGGGATACATTGATGCAGAAATATATTTTTGATCCTTTAGCCATGACACGCACTAATTGCTCCTCCGAAATTATGAAAAAGGATGAAAACTATTCTATGCCCTACCGCTACGGAAACGGCGGATGGAATGAGCTGAATGTGTGGAATGTAGATTTAGCCGGACCTGCTGCATCTGTCAACTCCACTGCAAATGATATGGCTAAGTGGCTTATGATGCATATTGCAGGAGGAAAAGCTGAGGATGGCACAGTCATTATTCAGCCTGAAACATTCAAAGAGATGCACTCTGTTCAGTCACAATTTGAAGATTCAGTAGATTTTTATCAATGCATGGATTATTCAATGGGATGGAAAAGAGGAGAATACAGGGACCTCGAATTTCATAAGCATACAGGAAAAATTGAAGGCTACAGCTCAATACAGGCATTTTTGCCGAACGAAGGAATAGGCGTTGCAATACTTACTAATCTGCATTCACCTACGGTACCCTTTATGTATGGTTCATTATATACAATCCTTGACGAGGTGTTAGGAGCAGAATATGAGGACTGGTCGGTTAAGTTTCACGGAAATGAACTGCCGAAAGAGGAAATCTATCATGACTGTGAGGTTAACTATTTTAAAGAAGAGCAGGTTACAGGCACAAAACCCTCACTATCATTAAGCCAATATGCCGGTACATATTACGACAAGGGATATGGAACCCTGAAAATTACGGAAATGAATAATGAGCTTTTTATGCATTATCGGGATATGGATGTCCCCTTAAATCATTACCACTATGACGTTTTCCGGGCTGACAATATTTTAGAGGACATACTCCTGATCACGCTTCCTGTAAGCTTTGATGTTAAAAATGGAAAGGTTCAGGCTGTGGCTGTACGTTTTGAACCATTGGTTCCTGACATATTGTTTGAAAAGCTTTGAACTATAAAACAATAAAGTGCGAAACAAAACTACCAAATTAATAAATATAAAGAGAGATAATGAGATGAAAAAAAACAACAGAAAGCCTGTTATAGGCATAACCACCAACAAGAGTGAAAGAAGCAGTACAATAACAGTGGAATATATAGATTCGATATTTGCAGCCGGAGGTATTCCTGTGTGCATACCAACCATTACCAACGAGGAAGATTTTGATAATTATATTGATTTAGTAGACGGTCTTCTTCTTACGGGGGGAGATGACGTAAGTCCGGAATTGTATGGAGAGGAGCCCATCAAGGAAGTTAACGGTATGGCAGTGTATAAGGACAAGTGTGAAAAAGGTCTTTTTAAACGTGCATACGAGAGAAAAATGCCCATACTTGGTATTTGCAGAGGAAACCAGTTTATAAACGTAGCCTTGGGAGGTAAGCTATACCAGGATATAAATGCTCAGGTTCCCGGTTCATACGGTCACAGCCCCAAGAGCTTTACCCATGATGAACTTTATCATTTGGTTAATATATCAAAAGGCACAAGGCTGCATGAAATTATGGGAGAAGATACTTTGCGTGTGAATTCTTTTCATCATCAGGCGATAAAGACTACAGGCGAAAACCTTGTGGTAGCCGCTCTTTCTAAAGACAACATAATAGAAGCAGTTGAAAGTACAGAAGACAGATTCCTGATTGGAGTTCAGTGGCATCCTGAGTGCCTGACTGCAAAATATCCTGAGTTCTTAAAGATTTTTAAAAGCTTTACCGATGCGGCGGCAGAATTTAATTCAGGCAAACATTAAAAATATTAAAAATATTGAAAATATTGAAAACGGAGCAAAATACTGTGATTGCCCGGCTTGTGCGGCAGCAGAGGATATTCTCCGGAAGAAGGATTCACTTCTTAAATAGGTGCAACATATTGACAATTTGATTATAAATATCGGCGATGGAGTTCGCCATTAAATGCTCAAGCTAATGACTCCTACAAATGTTTTTTCATTTGCAGGAGTTTCTTTTTATTTAATTTAATTATTGTGAGGTTAAAAAATGCGTATTACCAAGAAAAAATTCAAACTTTTTTTGCTGACTGTTATCAGCGGTATCGTCATGGGAGTTATATCAAAGCTTTTTTTAGATTCCCTTATGTTAGCAAGTTCGTTTCGTGAAAAACACCAATATATGTTGTTACTGCTGCCCATAGTGGGAATACTCACCGCATTTGTTTATAAAAATTATGGTGAAGGTTCCCAAAGGGGAAACAACTTAATAATTGACAGTGTGCATAAGAATTCTCATGTTCCTTTGCGCATGTCATCTTTTACCTTTATTTTCACTATACTGACTCATCTTTCCGGAGGTTCTGCCGGACGAGAAGGAACAGCAGTACAAATAGGCGGAACAATAACAAATAAACTGGCGGAATCCTTCAGGCTTGACGTTAGTGATAAAAAAATACTGATTATGTCAGGAATAAGTGCAGGCTTTGGCTCAGTATTTGGCACACCCCTTGCAGGTACCTTTTTTGGGGTTGAAATGTGCTTCATGGGGAAACTGAGTTATGAATCGCTTATTCCATGCTTTACCGCATCATATAT
This sequence comes from Firmicutes bacterium UBA5227, assembly GCA_002409285.1. Lineage (GTDB taxonomy): Bacteria > Bacillota > Clostridia > Tissierellales > Sedimentibacteraceae > Sedimentibacter. The sequence continues at coordinate 15,154 of DHUT01000085.1, forward strand.
AGCCGATTTTGTTGCAAAATCATTAGGAGCTGTTCATAGCTCACATTTGATTATGTATGTTCCTCAAATGACTCCATATATTTTTACTGTTGTTGTATTGGCGGCATGTATATTTGGTGTCGTAGGAAAATATTTTTCCATTTGCATTCACTTCCTAAAAGATTCATACGCTAAGTTATTCAAAAATTATTTGATTCGGGCATTTGCTTCAAGTGTGTTTGTTATGGCGGTTATGCTTCTATTTAACTGGACAAGGTATGAAGGACTTAGCACATGGATGATTGATGAAGGATTTAAAGGAATAACTGCTTTTTATGATCCTTTGGCTAAGTATATACTTACATGTATGACTCTTGGTGCCGGATTTCAAGGGGGAGAAGTTACTCCACTTTTTGATATAGGTGCATCTCTGGGAAGCGTTATAGGTCAAATGGCAAATATAGAACCTTCATTTCTTGCTGCTTTAGGTTTATTGTCAGTTTTCGGTTGTGCAACGAACACTCCTGTTACAACAATTATGCTGGGAATTGAAATGTTTGGTTCAGATGCCGTTTCATACTATGTCATTGCTGCTTTGATTAGTTACTATGTATCAGGCCACAACGGAATATACCAGTCACAGGTTATATACACTCCTAAATCAGAATTGCTTAAAGGGCAAAGTAAATTAAGCATTGAAGAAATCAGAGATTGAGTCCTGTTAGTGGTTGCCATATTCAGTAAATAAGTTTATAATAGGCTGGAATCCGGAAGGCGTTGGACGATATTATTATATGAGACAGCGGAAGTGGATGTATAACCATTTCAATATTTCATAGGTAAAGATTTTATTATTATTCGTTTTCCAAGCCCAATGCTTCAGGACAGATGTGGACTTAAGTAGTGATATCCTAAAATAACAGCGGGAAACATGATGCCTTACAATGATAAGGACCATAAAGCTTTATATGGATGAGTGGAACAGGTAGGGCAATCTTTACAACAGGAGTGATAGTATGGGCGACGAGCAGAAAATTATTAGCTTGTTTAAAGAATTTAAAGATATACAAAAAATAATTGAAGATGCGGATATTGATGTAGGAATTAAAAAATATGTCAATGAGAAATATGATAAAATTAATGAAATTTATACAGATTTCATAGATAATTACTTAGACTTTAAAGAAATAAGCGATAATTTGTATGATGGCATATATATAGCTGATGGTACCGGAAAAACTATATTCGTAAATAAAGCCTATTTAAGGAATACGGAAATTCCCATGGGAAAATTAATAGGAAGAACCGTAAAAGAAATTACTGAAGAAGGTCTATATAAAGGTGCCGTAACCATGGAGGTTTTAGAACGGAAGGAGCCTGTGAATTCTCTCGGGAAAATCTTAGGAAACAATAAAGAAGTGCTTGTTTCAGGTTCTCCTATTTTTGATGAAGAGGGGAATGTAAAATTAGTTGTCATAAATAACAGAGATATAAGTGATTTAAAGGAATTAGAAAAAATAAATGCAAAGCTTAACAAAGACAAGAAAAGAGCATATGAAGAAATTAATTATTTACGTAAGCAGCAGATTTCCAACCATATAGTTGGTGATCAAACGAATGAAACCATGGAGCTGGTTAATACCATATCCCCTACTGATGTAACCGTATTAATAACCGGTGAATCAGGAACAGGTAAAGAGGTGGTGGCAGATGAAATATATCATAGGAGCAAAAGAAATAATAAACCATTTATAAAGGTAAATTGTGCTGCAATTCCCGGAGAACTTTTGGAAGCTGAACTTTTTGGATACGAAGGGGGAGCTTTTACAGATGCAAGAAAAGCAGGAAAAATCGGTTTGTTTGAGTTAGCCAATGAAGGAACCATACTTTTAGATGAAATAGGAGAAATGCAATTAAGCCTTCAGTCTAAACTTTTGAGAGTACTACAGACAAAAGAAATCAGAAGAATTGGCGGAAACAAATCAATTATGTTAGATATACGGGTAATAGCCTCAACCAATAAGGACCTTCAGGAAGAAATCAGGAAAGGTACGTTTAGAGAGGATTTATATTACAGACTCAATGTAGTTCCGATTAGTATTAAGCCTCTGCGTGAAAGGAAAGAAATGATTCCTGATTTAACAAAGGAATTTCTTGATAAGTACAATAAAAAATACGGAAAAGACGCTATAATACAAGAAGAAGCAATATACTTGCTTACAGAATATAAATGGCCGGGTAATATCAGAGAATTAGAAAACCTAATTGAGCGAATGGTTGTTATAAATAATGATGGCATAATAAAATACAATAGCATTGCTTCAATTTTAGAACTGGAAAGTATCGAAGATAGTGAATATGATACCAGAACATTAAAAGATATAGTAGAGAGACTGGAAAGGGATGTAATAACAAGAACCATAAAGAAATATGGTTCTGTAAATAAGTCGGCGGCAGTTTTAGGACTTAGCCAGCCGGCTTTATGGAAAAAATGCAAAAAACTTAATATTGAATAACTATTAACTAAGAATTAATGTGTTGCACATTCCGTAGTTATAACTTTAGTTATATTTGTATAATTAAAGTTATAACTCATTTTTTTGTGTGGGAAAATGATTGGAGTATTTAAAATCTCAGATAAAACCCGCAATTTTGTATAAAGGTTTATTTCATATTATTATAACTTAAGGAATAATTTAATATCAAAATAAAGTGCTTATAAATATCACGATAAAAAATTTCGTTGAAATCAAGCTAAAAGTATTAAACATAATTTTTATATAATTGTTGGCACGAACTTTGCTTTACTTACTATAAGTATTAAATTAAATGGAGGATAATATGAAAACAATAATTACGGTTGCTACTACAGGAGCATGGCCAACGAAAAAAGAGAACCCAAATGTTCCGCTGACACCAAAGGAAATAGCAGAAGATGTTTATGAGTGCTATAAAGCTGGAGCTGCTGTTGCACATCTTCATATGAGAGATGATGAAGGCAAGGGAACAATGAGTAAAGAGAAATTTGAAGAAACGGTAACTCTGATAAGAGAAAAATGCGACATAGTCCTTAACCTGACAACATCGGGAGACTTAAACGCTACAGATGAAACAAGACAGGCTCACTTAAAAGCACTCAGACCTGAATTAGGTTCTTTTGATTGTGGATCCATGAATTGGCTGAATAATAGTTTGTTTATAAATCACCCACACTTTTTAGAAGAATTAGGAACAAATATGAAGGCCTGGGGTGTTAAACCGGAAATAGAGGTTTTTGATCCCGGTATGATAGGGAATGCCGCTTACTATATTAAAAAAAGGGTATTAGATACACCGGCTCATTTTCAATTTTGTATGGGTGCGGCAAATGGAATCACAGGTACTATGAAAGACCTTATTTTTATGAAGGATACATTGGACAGGCTGGCACCTGGCTCCACATGGAGTTGCTTTGGTGTTGGCAAATATGCTATGGAAATGTTATATGGTGCAATTGCTTTAGGTGGTCATGTCCGTGTAGGCATGGAAGATAATGTTATGTACGGTAAGGGTGTACTGGCTAAAAGCAATCGACAATTTGTAGAACGGGCAAGACGAGTTGTTGAAGAATATGGCAATGAAGTAGCAACTCCCGATGAAGCTCGAAATATTTTAGGTGTAGCAAAATAAACAATATAGTTTACGTAGTGTATTGTATTATAAGGAGATAAAATTAAATGGATAAGATAAAAAACATTTTAATTTGCGGTGCGGGCTTGATGGGAAAAAATATTGCCTATGTAATGGCAGGTAAACCTGAATATATTGTAACCTTGTATGATTCTAAAGATCAGGATCCAAGGGAAGGCATAAGAAAAAGCACACGAGAATTAGTTGAAAAAGGAATCATAACCTCAGATGAAGTAGAAGACCGCCTGAAGCGAGTTCATTTTACCACAGACCTTGATCACCAGGCTGTAAAAAACGCAGACATTGTTATCGAAGCTGTATTTGAGGATATTGAAGTCAAGAGAGAATTATTTAAAAATTTAGAAGAACGCTGCTCTGCAAAAACAATTTTCTGTACAAACTCCTCTGTTATGAGTCCATCAGATATTTCGCGAAATTTGAAGTATAGAGGGCGTTTTGTAGGAACTCACTTTTGGAATCCGGCTCATTTAATTCCACTTGTGGAAATAATAAAGTCTGATGCAACCACCGACGATGTTGCCCAGACAATGATGGATATTTTCCAGTCTGTTGGTAAGAAACCTGTGTTATGTAAAAAGGATGTTCCCGGATTTATAGCAAACCGAATGCAGCATGCTCTATGGAGAGAAGCTATTTATATAGTTGAAGAAGGAATAGCAGATGCAAAAACAGTTGATGATGCTGTAAAATATTCCTTTGGTTTGAGATTACCGCAGTTGGCGCCATTGGAGAATGCCGATATGGTTGGTCTGGATTTAACCTATAATATCCACAAAACTGTTTTAAATGATTTATGTGATAGTCATGAACCTTCTCCGTTGTTAGCTAAACTGAAGGATGAAGGAAAATTAGGTTTTAAATCAGGCGAAGGATTTCAAAAATGGTCTAAGGATGAACAAGAAAAGCTTTATTCCGATTTAAACAAATACCTGATAAAAATGATATACGATAAATAGAGAAAATATGCAACAGTAAAAGGGAATTGGGCATTTTAAAAAATAAAAAGACATATTTATTTGTCAATGTGCTGTTTTGAATATTAATTAAGTTTATATCAGTTATTATTTTGTAACTGATAAATATATTATACGAGGAGAAAAGTTATGTTAAGTGTTGTTGGTATTTTATTAGGGTTGGCACTGCTTATTATTTTGGCACTAAAAGATTGGAATATTATTATTGCGTCATTATTAGCTAGCTTTGTTGTTATCGTATTTTCAGGTGTGCCATTACAAGAAACCCTTTATGAAGCATATATGATAGGTTTTAAGAATTGGGCAGGTAACTTTTTTTTAATGTTAGCAGCGGGTTCGGTGTTTGCAAAGCTTATGGAAGACACCGGCTCAGCACAAGTTATTTCAAATTCCATTATGAAATTAACTGGTAAGGAAAGTCTGCTTAAAATATTCATAGGAATTTGGCTTGTTACAACCTTACTTGTATATGCAGGTATCAATGTTTGGGTTATAGTATTTGTTATGATGCCGATTATGTATCCAATATTCAAAGAATTGGATATACCATGGCATATTGCATTGGCGGTATTTACTTTAGGAGCAAATTGTATGGGAAATTGGCTGCCCGGAGCTGTAACGATTTATAATATTATGCCTATGAAATATTTAGGAACAACTGCAACGGCAGGCTGGAAAATTTCATTATTTTCTGATACTTTTGCGGTTGTGCTGTCATTCATATATATTTTCTATCAATTAAAGAAATCAAAAGAAAGAGGAGAACATTTTGTTAAACCTGAAAGATTGACTATCACGGAACTAAGCGATAAAAATCTGCCAAGTCCAATTATGGCATTTGCTCCGATAATTGTTACACTGTTCACGTTAAACGTATTTAATATAGAGGTATTCTTTGCTCTGACTTTAGGATGTTTAACTTGCATAATTTTAATGTCCAGAAATCTTGAAAATGTATTAGCAACCTTAAATAAGGGTGCCGGAAATTCAGGGTTACCTGTAATCGGTACTTGTGCAGTTGTTGGATTTGGTTCGGTTGTTGCTGCAGTACCCGGTTTTGAGACAATAACAAATGCAATTTTACAAGGGGTTCCCGGTTCCCCTTATGTTTCATGGGTAATAAGCGTTAACGCTTTGGCAGGTGTTACAGGGTCAGCATCAGGCGGTCTTGGTATAGCTTTGGACGCATTGCTTCCCAAGTATATTGATTTAGGTTTAAATATGGAAGCATTGCATCGTTTATCAGCACTTTCTGCCTGTGGTTTGGATACTTTACCGCAAAATGGTGCAGTTATGACAATATTGACAATATTTGGACTGTCTCATAAAGAAGCATATAAGCATATGTTTTGGATAAGTGTTGTAATTACAGTGCTTTCATGCATGCCTGCCGTATTTGCCGCTTATTTGTTTTATTAGTAAAAGGAACTGCTGAATAAACGGTCAGCTGCCTTAATAGCAGTAAAAATCAACCGATAGTAGAGGAAAACTATCGGTTGATTTTTTTACTCCAGTTTTCCTTTAAGAAGACATGGGGGACGTTTTAATATCTTATATAAATATCATTCCGTATCCATAAGGTGGAATATACCAATATAACACCAAATTATCACATGTATGCCGTTCAGGGACCTAAAGCAAAAGAACTGGTTAATTTAATGGCTGAAGAAAAGATAGATGACCAAAAGTTTTTCAGCATCAGAGACAATAAAATTGACGGAATCCCTGTAAAGATTAACTATGGAGGTTTTACCGGAGAAAAATTCGGTTATGAAGTTTATTTTCCCTCAGAAGAAATCGGGAAAATAGAGGAGAAGCTTAAGGAATATGGTGAGTCACTCGGAGCAAAAGAAATTACTGAATTTCAAATTATGGCATGGACATTACCTACAGAAGCCGGATTCTATTATTTAAGGGATCTTCTTCATACCAATCCCATGGAAGTAGGGTTAGATACAGGAATTAACTGTGATAAGGATTTTATTGGAAAAGAAGCTCTTTTGAAAGTAAAGGAAAATGGCCCTGCCAAAGAAATGCTTGGTTTTACCATGGATCAAGACGATGTTCACCTTAATGCAAAGGATTTGGGAGGTCCGGGAGATCCTGTTATTGTAGATGGTCAAGAAATAGGAAGATTATCTAAATTTAATTACAGTTATGTGCTGGATAAAAATATTGGATACATTTTAGCAAAAAAGGGCGCTTTAAAAATTGGTGACAAAATAAAAGTCAAGGATTACGAGGCTGTTATTACTGAAAGAAAATTTATTTAAAATATGTGGTTATAAAAGGTCATTGGCAGCGCCAATGGCCTTTTATAAATTCAGCTATTAAGAAGGGTCAAGCATTAAAACATTGAAAAATTCAGGGATTGAACTTCAGTAATGGTTGCCAAATTAAGTAAATAAGTTTATAATAAAAACAAATATAAGTAAATGGCGAGGTACGGATAGCCCATAAAGTAGTCAGGAGAGGTTTTGACACTCAGGATGTTATAAGCTTTTCCGAATGATTATATACCATATGCATGGATTGTGGATTTAAGCTAAGAATATCTGAAAAGCTTTATCTGGGTGAGTAGGCATAACCAATACTTTATATAAAATAAACAGGTGATTTTAATGAATATTAAATATTTGCAGGAATTATTATCAAAGATAGATGAGATAAAGGTAATCGGGAAAAATACGGAAGTTAAAGGTGTTGTTTGCAATGTAGCTGCATTAGTTCTGTACGGTTTACAAATGCGTCTCATTGTACTTGAGTATGATGAAAAATTTCAGGAACAACAGGAACAAATCGAAGAGATGAAATGGATTGAAATATCAGAGCTTTGTGAAACACCGCCTGTTCCTGAAACTAACAGGATGATGATGAAAGGCAGCGATAAAAATGATACCTTTCACCCCTTCATGGCAGTAGAAAACATATCTGTTGGTAATAATGAATTTGAAGTAAGCGGTGCAGAAAATCGAAAACTTAATATTGAGGATGTAGAAAGTATTATATTTTTATCAGAATTATTAAGAAACGGCTGGAATCCGGAAGGCGTTGATTATCAAAATATAGATATGATGTTTTTGACAAGCATAGAGTTGAGAGGCGATTTTGCAAAGATACCTGAATTTGAGAATAACCCGGCTCTTCATTTTACTATGGGTCGGGACACAACCTCATACCCGGTGGAAAGGCCTCTTGTTCTTACTGTAAATGGGGAATATTCCGAAAAGATTTGGTTTAATAATGAAGAGACGGAAGAAGAACACTGGGTTCAGATAAACAGAGTTTATCTTTCGGACATGTGGGCTGATGTGGAAAGAATTTATTCAAACCCCAAGGTTTTTGAGCAGATGACTAAAGAGGAAATTTTCGAAATAAAAAAGAACTTTGAGAAAGATTTCATAAAAATCTGCCCCAAGGGCATGTGCTTTCCCATTGTAGAATACGAATGCGAGGATGGCATTTCTCTTGAATTTCATACTGTAAAATACCTTGAAGCAACGCCTGTTCATACAAACGGCAGCATTGGATTTATGGTAAGACCGGATGATGAGACGGGAATTTTGGGTATGAAGCTGAAGGCAGCAGTTATTCAGGATCCTATGGAGCCTGATACGGAAATTGTTGAAGCGAAATTGTTTAAGTATCATAAAACTGTAGTCTTAGATGATATTATTATGTGAGACAGCGGAAGGTGGATGTATAACCAATTTCAATATTTCATAGGTAAAGGTTTTATTATTATTCAAACGGAGAAAATATGAAAAAGTTTCTTAAATTTATAAAAAGCGTAATGTTTAAAATAATAATTTTGGTTATTGCGGCGTTCTTAGTATTTATCTTTATTAATTCATATGTGAAGTCATCAACAGAAAATCTGATTATTTCCGAAGATGAAGCCCTGAATATAAATCCGGATTGCATAATAGTTCTCGGCGCAGGTGTGAGAAGTGACGGTTCTCCAAGCCCAATGCTTCAGGACAGATTAATAACGGGAATCGAATTATATGAAAAAGGTGTTTCAGATAGGATATTAATGAGCGGAGACCATACCAAAAAGGGATATGATGAAGTAAATATAATGAAGAGCTATGCCACAGACAGGGGAATACTCTCAGAGCATATATTCATGGACCATGCAGGCATATCAACATATGACAGCATTTATCGTGCGAAGGAAATATTTCAGGCTGAAAGAATAGTAATAGTAACACAGGAATATCATCTTTACAGGGCTCTCTATGTTGCAGAAAAGTTAGGCGTGGAGGCATATGGTGTTCCAGCTGATGTGAGGGTCTATGCAGGACAGGAAGCCAGAGAACTGAGGGAAAAGGCAGCAAGAGTGAAGGATTTCTTCAAGGCTGCCTTAAAACCAAGCTCAAAAATCGGAGGAGAAGCAATACCCGTCAGCGGTAACGGCGATATAACCAATGACCATAAATAGCAACATGGATTGTGGACTTAAGTTAGTGATATCCTAAAATATATTTAATACAGGAGGTACAAGAGTTATGAACGAAGTAATAAAACTGTTAAAATCACACACATCAATAAGAAAATTTAATGAAACAAAGATAACTGATGAACAGCTGCAGCATATTATTGAGTCAGCCATGCAAGGCGCAACTGCTGGAAACATGATGTCTTACAGCATAATTAAAATCCGCTCAGAGAATACATTGTCAAAGCTTGCGAAAAGCTGTGACAATCAGCCCTTTATTGAAAATGCCGACCTGGCTTTGCTGTTTGTTGCCGACAACTATAAATGGCACAAATATTTTCAGCAAAGAGGAATTCCTGAAACCTTCAATGATTACAGCGGACCATGCATAAGCGATTTTATGCTCGGGACTGAAGATGCAATGATTGCAGCCCAAAATGCGGTAATAGCAGCAGAAAGCCTTGGAATCGGAACCTGCTACATAGGCGATATCATGGAAGACTATGAGTATCACAAGGAACTTTTCAGCCTTCCCAAGTATACAATGCCCGTAGCCCTTGTGGTAATGGGAAACTACGACACCAAGCCTAAAGTCAGAGAAAGATTTGATAAGCAATTTGTTGTATTTGATGAAACATATCCTTCAATAACAGATAAATTTATAAACGATATGTTTTCAAAAGAAGAATCAAATAATGCAGACTTTTCAAAGAAGTTTTATAAAAGAAAGATGGATGCACCTTTTTTCAAGGAAATGATAAGATCCATAAAGCTTTATCTGGATGAGTGGTCATAGCAGCTTGGATTGAGATATTAGATTGATTTTTGAAATTTTCCAAACATGAAATTTTAAACCATTAATTTAAAAACAGCAATAACTGCATTTTGCAGTTTATTAATTTTGCAGCAGGAATAAAGAGGATAGTATGAAGACAGGCATGATTTTAGAAGGCGGAGCCATGCGAGGCATGTATACCGCCGGTGTATTAGATGTAATGATGAAAAATAATATTAATGTTGACGGATTTGTGGGTGTTTCTGCAGGTGCTACATTTGGCTGTAATTATAAATCCAGGCAGATTGGAAGGACAATTCGATATAATTTAAAGTATTGCAATGATCCCAGATATTCAAGCCTTCGTTCATTGATTACAACAGGAGATTTATATGGAGCCGATTTTTGTTATAATCAGATACCCAATAAACTGGATCCCTTTGATCAAAAAACATTCGCAGCGAATCCTGTAAACTTTTATGTTGTGTGTACAGATGTTCATACAGGTGAGCCGGTTTATCATCTTTGCGAAAAAGGTGATGAAGAAGATACCCAGTGGATTCGTGCATCTGCATCAATGCCGGTTGTATCAAGAGTTGTGTCAGTAGGCGGCTATGACCTGCTTGATGGCGGTGTTTCGGATTCCATACCTATAAGCTGGTTTCGAAGTATGGGCTATGAGAGAAATATTGTAATCCTAACACGTCCTGAAGGATACAGAAAAAAGAAAAATGAATTTTTTCCTGCAATAAAACTTTTGTTCAGAAAATATCCGAAACTGGCGGAGGCTTTGGGAAAACGCCATGAAGTTTATAATGCCACTATTGATGAGTTACATAGATTAGAAAAAGAGGGCAACACACTTATTATCACTCCAAGCAGGGATTTAGGAATCCGCAGAGTTGAATCAGACAGAAAAAAACTTCAAGAAGCTTATGATACAGGTGTAAAAGACGCTGACGACCGTCTTGAAAACATCAGGGAGTTTTTATCAGGAAGTAATGAAAATGTGAAAAATCCGATTTGAAAGCTCTGGATAGTTTTGCTGCATTATGTTGATTCCAGGGATGGAAGAAAAGAAAGAAGATAACGATAATAATGATGTGGCAATATCTAACGGTCAAATAGTTGAACCGAGAGCAGTTTATGAAAAAACAAAGATAGGATTTCACATATAATCAGAGGTGCCAATATGCCAAAATCACCAAACCAGAAGTTAAAGCTTCTTTACCTGCTTAAGATTCTCATGGAATAAACAGATGCAGAACACACGCTGACAGTTCCGGAAATGATTAAGGAATTACAAAAATATAACATAAGTGCAGAACGAAAAAGCATTTATGATGACATGCCTGTCCTCAATTGATTTAACTAATCTCTTAACAGTCGAGTAACTGATGTCAAATTTCTTCTTTACCAAATATTCATGAATATCAATCTTTTTCATCTGTTGCTTAGACATTCCATTTGCACGCCGCCATTCATTTATCCTTAGACATTCTTCAATAGCTTCCATCATTTCCTGAGTAACCTTACTCGGTTCACGGTTATCTGAATTGTATTTTGGTTTTTCAACTATTGCATGTATTAACTCCTTCGTATCTGCTTCTGGATTTTTAGCTAAAAGTTCTTGCTTCTTTTGTTCATACTCTGCTACATATTTATTGACGGTATCTTTGCTCATGTGAAGCTCGCTGGCAATGCTGCGATTACTCATACCATCAATATGTTTAAGTATGATTCTTTGTTTTTGATTCAAGTTTATCATTTCCTTTACGTCCTCCTTTCAGTGCTTACTGAAAGGATATCATATTTTTATGAAAGTGACCTAATTTTCAATGAGCGTTATTGGATCAATCTAACCGCCGCAGATATTTGAATCTTCAGTCGGCCTACGCCCTCCTTACGATTCAAATATCTGCATTATGTCTTAGCGATTCATGTCTATTGTCATATATGTATTTGCTTTTCCTTCTCATTTTAATTATACTGTTATTGACCTACTTTTCGATGAGCCAGATGACCTATTATTAGATTAGCACAAACAATATATTTGAAAAATACAATAAATATTTATTTGTAGAAGAATTTGACAGTTTATATGATAATGGCGAAAATAAACTTTTTAATGCCTATAGATCAAGATATTCTAATACGAAATTGTCTAATATTAAGGAAATGTTTCATGTTCCTTTTGACAAACGAGATAAGATTAATGACCAAAGATTCAGTATTAAGGGAATTCCATGCCTTTATATAGGATCAACTCCTTATGTATGTTATAAAGAAATCTTGGAGTATAAAAAACCTAATGAAAAGTTATATACAAGCAGATTTCAATATAAAAAAGGTTCAAAATTTAAAATATTAAATCTGTCAACTAATTTTCAAGATATTGTCAGATTATCAGTAGATAAGGATAATATTAATACCCATGATATAGTTGGTTATGATAAAATATCAAAAGAAGATTACATTAAAAAAGCCATTTATACATTTCCAATTCAATGTGCATGTTCATACCTTATTACAGAAAATGAACGCAATTTTAAGATTGAATATGTAATTCCACAAATAATAATGAATTGTATAAGCAACCTTAATATAGACGGTATATCATACTGTTCAACAAAGTTTAATCGGAAAAATCCGTATAGTGCGTATCTAATGACAAATTTTGCGATTCCTGCTTATTGTAATTCCAGTGAACTTTATTCTGAAAAGTTGAGTAGAATGTTTGATGTCACTAAACCCTTATGTTATGAAGATTTCATGGAGAATAAGCCGCCCAAAACATTGTTATTTGAATTGAAAAAATTCGCGGACTCATTTAATACATTTAAATCAGTGGGAGAAATAGAGGGTATATGCTACATGGATACAGATTGGTATTGTTATGAAAAAGAGCTTGAAGATATAGCTATCATTAGTGTTCATTAAGATGTTTCATACACATTGTATTTTATTATTTATTTGTGTGTATGTTAAATACTGCACTTAAGAATTTCCGGATAAATCCGCTTTACAATATATGAAAAGTAAGATATAATAATATCATAAAAATGATATAAGGGATGTGAAACTATGATAATTAAACCATCAGCAGCATTGAGAAATGATTATTCATCAATATCGAGACTTGCAAAAGAAACAAAAGAGCCTATATATATTACAAAAAATGGCGAGGGAGATATAGTTCTTATGAGCATTGATGCTTTTGAAAAAAGAGAGCAGATTTTACAGCTCCGTGCAAGGGTACTGCAGGCAGAGCAGGAACGAATAAGCGGTGCAGAAACCATCAACGTTTCAGAAGCAAGAAAAAGATTAAGGGAGCGTACGGATGAAATGTAAAGTCGAGATTCTGCCCTCTGCCATGGAGGATTTAAAAAAGATAGAAGATTATTATCTGATAAATTTTAATTTAAAAACAGCAATAAAGGTTAGTGACCGCATTTTGAATGCTATTGAACGATTAGAGGACTCTCCTGATTCAGGCTCTCTTACACCGGATATATGGTTAAATGAACAAGGATATAAAATGGTTATTTGTAAAAAGCATGTAGCAATATATCGTCAGATTAATCAAACTATATATATTTATCATATTGCAGATACACGGACAGAATATACAAAATTATTTTATTAGCTTAGGTGTAAATTGATTAGTATATACTGCAAAAGCTGATTAAATAGTTATAACATAAAATAAAACAGGGATTTTAAAGAAAGAAACTCCAGAGTGGTTTCCGGAGGGTTATAGTCCGAATATTACGTTAGTTCCTGTCATCTTTTTCTTTAATTTCCTTTGAAAGCTCCCTGTCACTTTTGATTAAATATCTCAGTGTAGCAAATACAATTGCAATTGCAATAGAACCCAATACCAGGTCAGCCATAGTATTGGCATATATAAGCATCTTTCTGGCTATTACAAAAAGCAACAATTCCAGGAGAGATTTGTTAGAATGATATAAGATCATTGATATAAGTTCTGCACCTACGATCAGCAGCAATGCATGTCCGAGAAAGGACTGAAACAGATCATAAGATTCACTTGGAGGTGATTTTAAAATTTCCAAAAGGTATTTGATCAAATCGGTCAGTCCAATTACAATTCCAATCATTAGAATAACAGCGATAATGACTTCAATTCCATGGATAATTTTCTTAAAGTTTTCATCAATAAAATTACCTTTCATTGCAATGCCTCCTAAGTGGTTGTTGATATAATCTTATTATATTAATAATATAACATTTTAAGCAGAAAATTGTCAACCTGAACAAGTTAAAAAGTTAAAAATGTATTCATTTTAAAATTTATGTGTTACTATTATAAGGGAGCTGAGTCTGTTCTTGCCCCTGCTGCTTTTGTAAGAGAGGTTGTACCCTTGAAAGGGGGAAATAAGTATTATTATCGTTCTTCTTTAGTCAATATCCACAGTTAGGTTATAAAATTCGACATCTTGGATGGTTCTTACTGTCAGAAAACCATATGACGGTAAAAACCATCCGGGATGTCTTTAATTACGCACAAAAATGAGCATTATTTTTATAGTAACTGTATATTTAATAATAATTTAATTACATACAGGGTATAATAAAAAATCATACAAATGCTATAAAAAAATTACATAATATGGAGGTACGATAATGATTGATTTAAGAAGTGATACAGTTACTCAGCCAACCAAGGAAATGCTTGAGACTATTTTAGAGTCAAAGTTCGGTGATGATGGAAGGGTTGGCTCAAATGGTCGAGGAGAGGACAACACTATAAATGAGTTGGAGGATCTTGCGGCTGAAATGACGGGCAAGGAAGCTGCATTGTATTTAAATTCAGGAACCATGGGAAACAATAGCGCCCTTATGACATATTGCAGACCTGGCGATAAGGTTTTAGTTGACACTCAGCAACATATACTTAAATCTGAAAAGGGAATGTTTAGTGATAGATTTGGGCAGCTAATTCCTGTTTTATATAATTATGATGAAAATGGATGTCCGGTACTTAATGAAGTTGAAAATGAACTGAAAAAGGGAAACATAAAGCTTTTATGTGTGGAAAATTCACACAATTCACGAGGAGGTTCAGTAATTCCCCTTGAACATTTAGCCGAAATGAAAAAGCTTGCAGATAAATACAACGTCCCTGTTCACATGGATGGTGCGCGTCTTTTTAACGCTGCTATTTCTCTTGGAGTCGATGCTTCGGAAATCTGCAGGTATGTTGATTCAGTAATGTTTTGCGTATCTAAGGGACTTGGAGCTCCTGTTGGTTCTCTGGTGTGCTCATCTAAGGAATTCATTCACAATCTGAGAGATTCACGTAAACTTTTGGGAGGAAACATGCGTCAGGCAGGTGTAATAGCTGCACCTGGCATATATGCTCTCAGACATAATGTTGCAAAATTAAAGAATGACCACGATAATGCAGCTTTATTATCAAGAAGTCTTGCAGACCTTAAAAAGGTGCAAGTTCAGCAGAATGTGCAAACAAACATTGTTATGATAGACACATCAAAAACCGGACTCAAGGCTGATGAATACTGTGAAAAGTTAAGTAAAAAGGGTATTGGGGCAAGACCAGCTCAGGTTCCGGATCATATTCGTCTTGTTTTCCACTTGGGTATATCAAGAGAAGATACATTAAAGACTATTGAAATTATAAGGGAATTAGATGGCGAACTATAATTTGTTGCTATTGCAGAAAGGAGGAATATATTATGAACACAAAAAAATCAATATTGAATAATCAGGTATTTCTAACATTGTCAGCCATTGTTGCAGGTGCTGTTTTAGGGCTGTTGTTTGGAGATAAAATGTCTGATTTTAAATTTATAGGTGATATATGGTTAAATGCCATAAAGATGATTATTGTACCGTTGGTATTTGTATTGATAACACTTGCGGTAGGAGGGCAGAAGGATCTTAAGACTCTTGGGAAAGCTGCCGGGAAAATAATATTGCTGTATATTATTTCAACTGTAATTGCATCTGTTGTTGGAATTATTCTTCCATCAATTTTAAAACCGGGGGTTGGAGTAAATATAGAAGGACTTGAGACTCAGGAAATTACGGGTACAACTTCATTTACAATCTCTACATTTATTTCGAGTCTTGTGTCAAGTAATATTTCGGGTACTTTTGCTGAAGGGAATGTGCTTCAGACAATGGTTATAGGTATACTTTTCGGTATAGCCATGTTATCAATAAAAAATGAGGACAGCAGAAGCTTTCTGATAAAAGGTCTGAATTCAGTCAGGGATCTGATATATGCATATCTGAAGATGGTTATTAAAGTAACACCAATAGGAGTTTTGTTTTTGATTGCAGACTCATTTGGCAAATACGGTTTTTCCATATTTTCATCCATGGCAGGACTTATAGGGACATACTGGCTTGGAGTAATAGTACTGATTGTTGTTTATTACTTCCCTTTGTTGTGGTTTGGTGCCGGAATTAATCCGATAGAATTTCTTAAAAAGTCTTCTCCTGTATGGACATTTACTATTGCTTCATGCAGTAGCTCTGCCACAATTCCCATAAGTATAAAAACTGCCAAGGAAAACTTTGGGGTTAAGCCTGATATTGTGGATTTTTCTGTACCCTTGGGTGCCCAGGTAAACTATAATGGAAGTGCCATACTTTACACGACAGTGCTGATGTTTATTAGTCAGATGTATAAAATACCTTTTGATTTTTCCACGCTTTTGCGTATTGTGCTTGTGGTTACTCTTGTTGCAGCCAGCGGTGGGGGAATTCCGGGCAGTGGTATTGTAAAACTGCTTGTGGTAGTTCAGACATTTAACATGCCTGTTGAACTTATTGGTATAATAGCAGGTCTATATAGGTTTTTTGATATGGGAGTAACAACGACAAACTGTCTGGGCA
>DHUT01000097.1 GCA_002409285.1 Firmicutes bacterium UBA5227
AAAGGTGGATTTATAAAAATGAAGAATATTTTTAAAAAGAAAAAGTTTGTTGTTATTTTAATTGTTATTATTGCAATTATTGTGGGTATTTTTTACATAAACAGCAACAAGGAGGCAGTTGAAACCTCTGCTAATGTGGTGGTATTGGAAAGCAAGGACATAGAGCAGATTATATCGGTTAAATCCCCCTTAGAGGGAATAGAAAAAGCTGAAGTTGTTTCACCTTTGAATTATGAAATTATAGACATAAGGGTTAAGGAAGGTGATATAGTTCAAAAGGATCAGATATTGGCAGTTTTGGATAATGAAGAATTAGAAAAACAAATAGCTTCCGAGGAAAACCAGGTAGAATTATCTCGCCTTCAACTTGATGAGAAACTGAAAAGTCTCCAGATAGAATATGATAAGGCGTTGTTAAATATAACAGAGCTTGAAAAAAACTATGAACAAAACAAAGAGCTGCTGGAAAACGACATTATAACAAAGGAAGCATTTGATAAGATAGAAAACAGCTTAATTGAAGCTAAGAAAGGTTTAGAAAATTTCAGTGTTTCTGACGGAAAGATTACAGCGTCCTCTGCAGAGATTAAGAGTATAGAAATCCAAAAACAGGAGCTGGATAAGAAAAAAGAGGACTTGGAAAAGGTCTATATTAAAAGCCCGATAGACGGTACAGTTACAAGGGTAAATGTAAATCTTGGAAGATATGCAAAAGATACGGAAAATGAAAAATCCATGTTTGTGGTTGAAAATCTGAATAAGCTTCAGATGAAAGTATCTGTCAGCGAATATGACATAGGCAAAATTAAAGTTGGACAGGAAGTTGAAATAGGTTCGGATGTTGCAGGTGATGAAAAAGCAAGAGGTGTTGTTTCAAGAATTTCTCCTACGGCAGAGCAAAAAGATAACAACACCATGGAAAGAGTGATACCTGTTGTTATTGATATTACAGAAAAACCTGAAACACTTATGGCAGGTGTTATTGCAACTGCCAGAATTAAAGTAAATACAGCGGAAAATGTGTTTGCAGTGCCGTCGGGAGCACTTGTTACGGATGAGAACAGTCAGAATAAGGTATTTGCACTGAATGATGATAATACAATTAAATCCATAGCAGTGGAAACCGGTCTGGAAACGGACTTGGAAACAGAAGTGAAGAGCGATGAATTCAGAGAAGGGATGAAGATTGTTGTTAACCCTGATTTGAGCTTTACCGACGGAATGATTGTAAAACCTAATGAAGAATAAACGGAAAAGTAGGAATAGCATGAGTGATATGATATCTATAAGAAATTTAAACAAGGTTTACAAAACAGGCTCGGTTGAGGTACATGCATTAAAAAATGTCAGTCTTGAAATCAAACACGGAGAGTTCATAGCAATAATGGGTCATTCCGGTTCCGGAAAGTCAACACTTATGAATATTTTAGGATGTTTGGACAGACCAACATCCGGAGAATACTTGCTTGAAGGGATAGACATAAAGGATCAGAGCCAGGATGAACTTTCCCTTATCAGAAATAAAAAAATAGGGTTTGTGTTTCAGGCATTCAATCTCATACCGCGTATCAATGTATTGAAGAATGTTGAGTTACCAATGATATATGCTAAAACTAAAGTATCTCAGAGAAGAAAAAGGGCTGTTGAACTTTTGGAAAAGGTAGGTTTGGGAGAAAGGACAGAGCATCTGCCTAATGAGTTGTCCGGTGGGCAGAAGCAAAGAGTTGCAATTGCAAGAGCTCTTGCCAATAATCCTCCTATTATTCTTGCAGACGAACCTACAGGTAACCTGGACACCCAGTCTTCTGAAGAAATAATGGAAATCTTCAAGGAGCTGAACAGAGAGGGCAGCAGTGTAATTCTGGTAACCCATGAGCCTGATATAGCCGAATATGCAGACAGAGTTATTTTATTCAAGGACGGCTGTATAATTGAAGACAGACAGAAGGAAGGTGCGTTGAAATAATTTGGCTGGAAAACATTAAAATAGCATTTCAATCCATTGTATCCAATAAAATGCGTTCCGCACTGACTATGCTGGGAATTATCATAGGAATAAGCTCAGTTATTGCAATAGTATCCATAGGTGACAGTATGAAGGGAGTCATGGATGATATATATAAGGATATAGGTAAAAACAGGGCGAATTTGTATGTAGGAAATATTGAAGATTTCCGTTCGACAGATTTCTTTTACATAGAGGATGCAGAAGTCCTTAAAGAAAGATTTGGGGACAAAATAACCTACATAGCTCCCTCAGAGTCCGTGAGAAGCGATGTTACAATGGGTAAAAAGGTTGTTAAATTAAATATGGTATGTATTGATGCAGGGTATGATAAGGTGCAGCACATTAAAATGCTTTACGGCAGGATGATTAACCAGAATGATATGGATAGAAAAAGCAAGGTCATAGTCCTGGAAGAGAATGCCGCACTTAAGCTTTTTAATAAAGAAAATGCCACAGGCAAAACCGTAAGGGTTAAAATAAACGATAATCTGGAGGATATGCTTGTAGTTGGTGTTTATAAAAATGAGGATTCACCGATTGTCTCACTTATGCAGGGACAAAAGGTTTATGAAGACAGTTATATTCCATACACTGCAGCCTTCCCATCCGACTATGCTTTCTACATGCTGGATGTATTTGTAGGAAGTAATTATTCTGTAAACTCTGTGGGGAATGAAATAACATCCTACATTGCAGGCCTAAAAAACAGGCAGGCCGAAAACTATCAGTTTTATACGGTAGAGGAAGATCAGGAGTCATTAAACAGCATAGTTAGCGGAATGTCAGTTGCTGTTGCGGCTATTGCGGCAATATCACTTCTGGTGGGAGGTATAGGTATAATGAATATTATGCTTGTTTCTGTTACCGAAAGAACCAGAGAAATAGGTATAAAAAAAGCGCTGGGGGCAAGAACAAAGGATGTATTGTTTCAATTTCTTATTGAATCTGCAACCTTGTCCGCAATAGGAGGCATAGTCGGAACATTGTCAGGAATAGGGCTGGTAATGCTTGGAGGAAGTTTAATTTCTCTTCCTATTGTTGTAAATCCCTCCTCAATTGTAGTAGCTGTATCCTTTTCAATGATTATAGGCGTGTTTTTCGGATATTATCCTGCTAAAAAAGCAGCAAAATCAGACCCCATTGAATCATTACGCTATGAATAAATGCATATATATAAACTTGGATAAAACAGATGTGATATTATTTTCCCTGAGAAAATAGAATAAGTGTACAAATCATGTGACATACCATATATAAAGCATAAGAATGCAAGCATAGTATAAATATATATTTATACATAAATATGAAAAAATATTTGACATTACCTTCAAGAAGTGCTATTATACGTTAAGTGAAAAAATGATAATAACAAATTTGGAGGCGTAAAATGAAAAAAGTAATATCCATTTTATTAATGATTAGTATGATGTTTGCATTATTTACAGGATGCAGTTCAGGAGAAAATTCAAAACCACAGGATGATGGCAGTAATAATCAGCAGTCCTCAGGAGAAGTAAAAGAAGAGGACGATAAATCCTTAGTAATGTATACTAATGCCGAGTTTGCTCCTTTCGAATATTTTAAGGGAGAAGAAATCGTAGGAGTTGATGTGGATATAGCCAAGGAAATAGCAAAGGACTTGGGAAAAGAACTGACAGTAAAGCATACTGATTTTGACAGTCTTGTTCCGTCTCTTGTTACAGGAAAGGCGGATTTTGTGGCAGCAGGTATGACCATAAATCCTGAAAGAGAAGATGAAGTAGACTTTTCAATTCCTTATGTAGAATCAGTACAAAATATTATTTCAGCAAAAGATAATGAATTAAAATCCATGGAAGATTTAAAGGGTAAAAAGATAGGGGTTCAGCGAGGTACTACAGGAGATACTTCCGTAACAGACGCAATAAACAAAGAGGACGGAGATTTATACGGTTCAGGTGCCGAAGTGAAAACTTATTCAAGCGCTTTGGAAGCATCACAGGATTTACTTGTGGGGAGAATTGATGCGGTAGTAATTGATAAACTTACCGCAGAAGAAATAGTAAAAAACAACACTGACAATCTAATGACCGTTGAATTTGGTGAAATAAGCGAACATTATGGTATAGCTGTTGTAAATGGTAATACAGAATTACTTGACTCCATAAACAAAACACTTCAGAGGCTTATTGACGAAGGAAAAATTGAAGAATTTATTTCAAACCATTCAAATTAAATATGGGAGTTTAAAGGCGGTATGCTGCGGCAATCGCCTTTGTGTTTTGACAAGGAGGAAACAGTAACAATGGAACAATTCATTTATAGCTTTAATAAAACATTTATAGTTGAAAACAGGTATAAGTTATTTTTAACAGGAATAAAAAATACAATTACAATTGCTTTATTCGCAACATTAATAGGAATAGCAATCGGGCTTATTGTGGCAATAATAAGGTACAGCGCTAAAAAAAACCGGAAACTTTTCATATTTGATTTTCTATGCAAAATCTATGTTACGATAATAAGAGGAACTCCTGTTGTCGTGCAGCTTCTGATTATGTACTATACAATTTTTGTAAATATGGACAATACGGTTTTCATAGCAATTATGACATTTGGAATAAACTCGGGAGCGTATGTTGCAGAAATAGCCCGTGCAGGGATAGAGTCAGTTGATAAGGGGCAGCTGGAAGCTGGTCTGTCACTGGGGCTTAACAGAAGTAAGACAATGTTCTTTATAATTTTACCCCAGGCTGTTAAAAATATATTGCCGGCACTGGGAAATGAATTTATTGCACTTTTAAAAGAAACATCAGTGGCAGGATTTGTTCCCATTATAGATTTGACAAATGCAGGAAACATTGTAAGAAGCAGAACATACGAGCCGTTCTTTTCGCTATATACAGTTGCTTTGTGCTACCTGATTATGGTTCTCGGTCTTGGAGCTGTTCAGAAAAGACTGGAAAGGAGGTTTTCCCAAGGTGATAGAAATTAAAAATATAAATAAAAGCTTTGCCGGAAACCATGTGCTAAAGGATGTAAGTGCAACAATAAATAAGGGGGAAAAAGTTGTTGTCATAGGACCCTCTGGGTCAGGAAAAAGTACATTTTTAAGGTGTATGAACCTTCTTGAGATTCCTGACAGTGGCAGTATAATCTTTGAAGGAAAAGATATAACGGATAAAACAAGCGACATTAATACGGTAAGACAGAAGATGGGTATGGTGTTTCAGCACTTTAACCTGTTTCCACATTTGACCGTATTAGAAAATATAACCCTTGCTCCAATAAAACTAAATCTTCAACCAAAGAAACAAGCTGATGAAAATGCAATCACGCTGCTTAAAAGAATAGGACTTGTCGATAAAAAGGATGAGTACCCCAACATGCTTTCAGGCGGACAGCAACAGAGGATTGCAATAGTGCGTTCACTGGCAATGAAACCGGAAATAATGCTCTTTGACGAGCCTACATCCGCCCTTGACCCTGAAATGATTGGAGAAGTGTTAAGGCTCATGAAAGATCTGGCAGAGGAAGGAATGACCATGGTGGTTGTTACCCACGAGATGGGTTTTGCCAAAAGCGTTGCAAACAGAATACTGTTCATGGACGAAGGACAAATATTGGAAGAAAACAATCCTTCAGACTTTTTTTCAAATCCTGCAAACGAAAGGGCAAAGGAGTTTCTTTCAAAGATATTGTACGATATATAGAGGATATAAAAGACTACGTTAGTTTCTTGTCATATTTCGCAGTTATTGATAAGATCTGACACGGCACACTATGGGCTGGTTTAAGTCATTTTCGATGAATTAGCAGGTAATATTAGGAACTGAAAAATCATTTCATTGCCATGAAATGATTTTTCAGGTGTGCTTATTTTACTAAGTTTGTGAATGCTTTTCTTTCCGGTTCAGGTTTTTCTATTTTTCCATCACCAAGCTCTACTAACTTCATCAGCCATGCCATGTTTTTCCCCAGGACTCTCATAGTTTGAATCCCTTCGTCATCCTTTACTGCTTCTCCGGGCTTTAGACCAAAAACTATGTTCCAGTAATTGGATGTGGGCATAATCATTTCCGAATAGGCTATGTAATTGTTAAGCTGGCTGAATGCCTGCATTCCTCCGGCACGTCTTACCGCCACTACACCTGCTCCAACCTTATGTCTGTACAGCCCGTTGTTTGCACTTCCCACATATATTGCTCTGTCCAGAAATGACTTCATGGTTGCTCCTATGTCTGAAAAGTGAACAGGAGACCCGAAAATTATTCCGTCGGCTTCCTTCATTTTTTGAATCCATTCATTTACTTCATCATCAATTATACATCTTTCATTTCTAATTTTAAAACAGGAATTGCATGCCGTGCAGCCCTGGATCTTTTTATTTCCCACATGAACAATTTCTACTTCAATATTCTCATTTTCAAGTTGTTCAGCAACTACTTTGATTGCTTCATAAGTGTTTCCTTCTTTTCTCGGACTTCCGTTAAAAGCAACTACCTTCATATTATTATACCTCCAATTTCTTTTAATGGTTATTATACTAAAAATAAGGGTATTTTACAACCGGTATACCTGAAAAATAAAATCTTAATAATTTATTAATTTTATCATGTTTGGAATATTTTTGGTTATACTACTGGTGAAAAAATAATTCATATGGAGGTATTATGAAAAAATTTGCACTGATGGTATGTGTAATAATGCTTTTCAGCATGGCTGCATGTACAGATAATAATGGTAATGTAGAAAACGGCAACAATGTACCCGATGGAGTTACCGGTCAGGATGATATTGTCGATAATAACAATGGAGATTTGAAAGATAATAATAAAGATAACAATATGAACAATAATAAAGACAATAATGCTGCCGGAAACAATGGTACAAATAAAACCCTGACGGGTACAGCACAGGGCTACGGCGGAGAAGTAACAGTAACCGTAGAAGTAAACGGCAATGATATAGTCTCTGTAAAAGCAGTGGGTGACAGTGAAACCGAAGGAGTAGGCAGCAATGCCATTGACCAGCTTCCGGCAAGAATAGAAGAAGCTGATTCTACAAATGTTGACGGAGTTTCCGGTGCAACAATGACAAGTAATGCTATAAAAGAAGCTGTTAATAAGGCGTTGGAAGGTAACAAATAGTAACGGCCGGTCCGTTTGGACCGGTTTTTGTTATCCGGATTATAATAAAAAATTAATAGTGGAATACTTGAAAGTGTGGTAAAGTATTCAAAAAGTTATAGTTTGACAAAAAAATATGTTTGCTATATAATTAAATCGTTAAATATGCCTATAGATATTAGACATTAGGGGGCAAATTTTGGTGTAGTTGTTGTACACTGAAATTTGCCCTTGTTTTATTAACCGTTATAAATTAAAGGAGGATAAAATGGAAAGGGTAATTATTACAGGTAATACTTTAACACTTGAAGAAATTAAATTAGTGTGTAGGGATTACTGCCAGGTTGAACTGTCGAAAGAAGCCGTTGACAGAATCATGGCATCGAGGAAGATTGTAGATGAATTTGTGGAAAACGAGGAAGTTATATATGGGATAACAACAGGATTTGGAAAATTCAGCGATGTGTCTATTTCAAAAGAAGAATCCAGACTTCTGCAGAAGAATTTAATCGTAACTCATGCGGTAGGAGCAGGAAAACCTTTTGAAACCGAAGTTGTCAGAGGAATAATATTGCTGAGAATAAACAATCTGGCCAAAGGATATTCAGGAGCCAGAATTGAAACAATTGAAACGATGATTAATATGCTCAATAAACGAGTGCATCCGATTGTACCTCAGAAGGGGTCACTGGGGTCAAGCGGAGATCTGGCTCCCTTGTCCCATATGGTTCTTCCCATGATCGGTCTGGGAATGGCAGAATATATGGGAGAAGTTATGCCCGGCGAGGATGCCATGAAAAAATCAGGAATACCCGTAATTGAATTAACCTCCAAGGAGGGTCTTGCACTTATTAACGGAACACAGGTTATGACTGCGGTCGGTGCGCTGACTGTGTACGACGCCCTGAACCTGTTAAAGGTTTCAGATATTGCGGCAGCACTAAGTTTTGAGGCACATAACGGAGTAGTTGATGCACTTGACCATAAGGTGCATGAAGTAAGACCGCACAAAGGGCAGATAGATACTGCCAGAATTCTGCTTCAGCTTCTAAAAGAAAGCAAGATGACTACAAGGCAGGGAGAAATAAGAGTTCAGGATGCCTATTCGTTAAGATGTACTCCGCAGGTTCATGGAGCAAGCAAGGATGCTATAAATTATGTTAAAGAACAGGTTGAAATTGAAATTAACTCTGTTACAGATAACCCGATAATTTTCCCGGAAACAAGAGAGGGAATATCAGGAGGGAATTTCCATGGACAGCCAATGGCGCTAAGCTTTGACTTTTTGGGTATAGCCTTGGCAGAACTTGCGGATATTTCTGAAAGAAGAGTTGAAAGGCTGGTTAATCCGGCATTAAGCGGACTTCCCGCATTTTTAGTAGAACATGGAGGCCTGAATTCAGGTTTTATGATTGTCCAGTATTCTGCAGCATCTCTGGTTTCTGAAAACAAGATTCTGGCACACCCTGCATCCGTTGACAGCATTCCATCCTCCGCAAACCAGGAGGATCATGTATCTATGGGTACAATTGCAGCCCGAAAGTCAAAAGAAATAATGGAGAATGTAAGAAGAGTGCTTGCAATGGAAATAATGTGTGCATGCCAGGGAATCGACTTAAGAGGAAATAAGGGTCTTGGAAAAGGAACCGCCCCTGTATATGAAGCAGTGAGAGGATGTGTACCAAAGCTAACCGAAGACAGGCCATTATATGAAGATATTAATAAATGTGAAGAACTGATAATTAACGGTGCAATTGTAAATGTATGTGAGAAAGCAACAGGCAGTATTGAATTTTAAAAGTTAATAATTGAAAAGGCGTTTCTTGAAAAAAAGGAAACGCCTTTTTCTATACTATTGATATTAAAAAAATAAAATGTTATAATTAAGCATAATTTTTTGTGTGATTTTTTGGAACAAATAAAACAAATTAACGTCTTATAATATAACCGATACGGGGTGGAAAAATGAAAAGCAATGAAATATGGCTTGTGGAGCAAAGTCGAAATGGGGATGTTGATGCTTTTGAAGAGCTTATCAGGGATTATAAGAAAATTGCCTACAACATAGCATTCAAAATTCTTCAAAATGTTGAAGATGCCGAGGATGCATCTCAGGAAGCATTGATAAAAGTTTTTAAAAGCATCCAAAACTTTAACATGGAGTCATCCTTTAAGTCCTGGATGTACAGAATAGTAATGAATACGTGTATTGATTTTCAAAGGAAGAAAAATAAAACTATTAATGCTGTTTCTATCGACGAAGATATTGATTTAGGCGAGAGCAGCCCGCTTCACAGGGAAATTGCCGACGATTCCGGAAACCCTGATGTCCTAATTGAAAAAAATTTTAATAGTAAGCTAATTAATGATGCGTTGAGCAAACTGGATAATGATACCAGGGTCATTATAATATTAAGAGACATACAGGGATTTTCCTACAGCGAAATATCGGAAATTCTGTCATGTAATTTGGGAACAGTAAAGTCCAGACTCAACAGAGCAAGAAGAAATTTAAAAGAAATACTTGAAAATGAACTGAAAACTCAGTGCTAAGGTGGTGACAATATGAATTGCAATGAAGTAAGGGATAATTTGTCCCTATATCTGGATGATGAATTAAATAAAGAAGAAAAAATGCTGATGGATGAGCATTTGAAAAACTGTCCTGAATGCAGCAAAGAGCTAAAAGGTTACAGGAAGGTAATACGTTTGTTAAATGAATTGCCGGATGAAGAACCACCTGAAGGGTACTGCAGGAGACTCCATGAAAAATTATTAGAGACAAAAGCTAATGCCGATACTCCTGTTAATAAAGGGAGTGAAGCTTCCAAGATAGTACAAATTACAGAAAAGAGAAAAAGTCGCAGACCCGTATGGGCAAAGTATGCAGGCATAGCCGCAGCTTTAGTCCTAATATTGCTGGTGTATAATTTGAACAACGGCACATCATCAATGAACAATGCAAAAATGGAAATGGCTTATGACACATCCGAATCGCCGGACGCCGGTGCTGCTCCTTCGGAAGCTCCTCAGGCGGAGTCCCCTACAGAGCAGGCACAGTTGTATGGCACTGCAGACTATAACAATTCTGCGGCTGATGGTGCAGAACTTAAAATGTTCGATGCAAGAGGTACAGTGCCGGAAGAAGATTCTTCCGTGAACATAAGTGTAATGTCTGCTGATGCCAGACAAATTAAAATTGTAAAATCCGGCAGCCTTTATGTGCAGACAAAGGATTATCAGACATTTTACACAGATGTAACAGCGAAGGTTGAAGCATTGGGCGGCTATATAGAAAACAACAGTACCGAGGTATACCAGGTATATGATGATTCAAAGCTTCTGCGGGGAAATATGAAAATCCGCATTCCCCAGGAAAGCTTCAATGAAGCAGTAGGCTATCTGGAGGAAGTAACCGATGTAAGAAATAAGAGTATAAGTGAATCAGATCTAACGAAAGAATATTACGAAAAAGACAACAGGCTAAAAAATCTGGAGGTTCAGGAACAACATTTAAGAGAGCTGTTCGACAAAGCAACGACTGTTGAAGAAATGCTTCAAATTGAAAATGAACTTAATAGAATAAGAACAGAAATTGATGCCCTTAACATAAGCCTTTCAGACATAGATGACAGGGTTTCAATGTCAACAATCAGCCTGGAATTTGAAGAGGTAAGAGAAGCAAACTTTAATCTGAAAAGTGAAAAAGGCATCTGGGGCAGAGCCAAGGAAGGCTTTATAAATACTGTTAACTCAATTGCCAGATGGTTTGGGAATTTAGTAGTAGATCTGATTTCTTCAGCACCCATACTAATTCCAGTAGTAGTAATATTTGTAGTGCTGTTTATAAAAATAAAGAAATATTGGCAAAAGAAGCTGTAAAATCAGAACCCCGTTTATATCATTTTGAACTCAGTAATGTATCCCATGTTTGTACAGACCATGGGATTCTTCACTTACAGGTTGGAATAATGTAAACGGGGTATTAATTTATTATAAACACACATGCGATATAAGAATATATGTTGGTCGTCATTTGGTGAAAACTATTTACCATATATTGAGGATGATAAATCTCTTTATGATGAGGAGGATATTGAAGAAGACACAGAAATGAAGCACATATCTTTATATAATAAATCTTCTGAGTCATTACGTAAAAGTCATCAGTTAATGCGTAGCGGCATCGTTGGTAGTAAAATAAAGTTATAGAACAGAGGGTGAACAAATGTATATAGTTGGAGCCGTTGTAACTACAATTATAGGATGTTGGTTTGCTAAACAACTTGCACTTGAACCCTCTTTTTATTAAAATAAAAAGAAGTTTATTCATTAGTGTTCATATGTTATAATAGCAGTATATAATTAAAAAGTGAGGCGGAAAAATGTCAAGTATAGAAGACTTGTTAAATGATAAAGCAAGAGAACAGATGAAAAATATGTCGGGTGCAAACAAAAATATATCAGAGCTTAAGGTGGGAGAAAAAACTGAAGGGTTTTACCTTGTAAAAAGCTTTGAGGTTAAGAAAACAACAAATGGCAAGCAATATATAGATTTGAGCGTGGTTGATAAAACAGGTGAAATAAACGCAAAGATATGGGAGTATTCGGAAGACAAAGAAACGCTGTTAGCAGACAGCTCAATTGTTAAAATAAGGGGTGAGGTTCTGGAATGGAACGGCTCCAAGCAGCTAAAGGTAAATAAAATAAGAGCAAAGGTGAACACAGATTCCGTTGATATATCTGAATTAATACCTTCCGCACCTATTGAGCAGGGAGAAATGTTTGCTGAGGTAAAATCATATATTCCAAGAATCAAGGATGAGGAAATAAGACTGTTGGTTGGAAATATAGTATTAAAATATTCCCAAAAACTGTATTATTACCCTGCCGCAAAGAAAAACCATCACTCGTACAGGGGAGGGCTTTTGTACCATACTTTGAGGATGCTGCAATCAGGAGAGAAGCTTTGTCAGGTTTACGACTTCCTAAACACAGACTATGTATATGCAGGTGTAATACTTCATGATATTTGCAAAATATTGGAGATGGATTCTGATGAATATGGCATTGTGTCTGATTATACAATGGAAGGCAAGCTTTTGGGGCACATAATACAGGGGGTAAAGGAAATAGAAATAGAAGGAGAAAAAATAGGGTTAAACAGGGAAAAAAGTGTGGTTCTACAGCACATGGTTCTTTCACACCACTATGAACCTGAGTTTGGAAGTCCAAAGAAACCCATGACTCCTGAAGCAGAGCTCTTGCACTTTTTAGATATTATTGATGCCAGAATGTTTGATTTTGAACACGCATTAGAAGGCATAGAGCCTGGGAAGTTTACGGACAAAATCTGGCTGCTGGATAACAGAAACCTTTATAAGACCATGGATGAACAATAGGAGAGTCTTCACCTGGGGTTCAGAATTTCGCGCTGCAACCCAGCTTATTCAAAGCGATGATTACAAAAATACAGCAGTCATTCAAAGGAGGTCGCATGGCATTAAATATTGTTGCAGGGCGTGCCGGGACAGGCAAGTCCACATACATTTACGATGATATAAACAATGAAATTAAAAAAAACAAGCAAACGAATTTAATTCTCATAGTTCCCGAACAGATGACATATCAGACCGAATTTGAAATTATCGACAGAATCGGTGAACAGGGGATTATGTCTGCGGAAGTTTTAAGCTTTACACGTCTGGGATACAAGGTTTTTGAAGAGGTGGGCAACTTAAAGGTTCAGGAAATTAATAAGTACGGCAAAATTATGCTGCTAAAGCAAATTTTTGAGGAAAACAAGGATCACCTCAAGTTATTTGGCAAGGCTTCAAGACAGGAAGGATTTCTGAAAGAATTTGACAGCCTTATCAGTGAGTTAAAGCAAAATTGTATAAGTGTTGAATTTCTTGAACAGGTAATGAAGTATCAAGTAGATGAAAATGAAAACAATTTGTTAAACAACAAACTTGAGGATATCATTAAAATTTACAGGGAAATAAATATGAGAACCGGAGATTCTTTTTTTGATGAAGAAGATAAAACGGATTTATTTATTTCTTCCGTAGAAAAATCTGAGTATATAAAAAATTCAATTATATGGATTGACGGTTTTGACAGCTTTAACATGCAGAGACACCGTCTAATTAAAGAGTTAATCAGGCATGCGTATAGTGTTACGATATCCCTGAATATAGATGCTGAAACATTAAAAAATTCCCATGGCTGTCAGGATTGGGAGGCTTTTAAAATTATTCATGATACTTACAAAATATTATCTCAGGGCTTAGAGGAATTAAAAGGATCAGAGGAAAGAATAAATATAATTCCTGTGAGCCACAATAAGCTTAATGATGAAATGCAAGTTGTTGAACGAAGTATATGCAGCATAAGTTCTGATACTTATTCGGGGGATACTTCAAACATACATATTTCATCGTCTCTTAACCCATATTCTGAAACCGAGAAGGCTGCTGCTGAAATTATTTCACTTGTAAGGGATGAAGGCTATAGGTGGAAAGATATTTCAATTGCTGTGGGTGATATGAATGTTTATGGCATAAATATAAAGAAAGCTTTTACCCGGTATGATATACCTTATTTCCTGGATTATAAAAGAGACATAATGGGAAACCCCTTGACAAAGTTCATATTGTCACTTTTAGATATGTTTATTTATAATTTTAAACACGACAGTGTATTTGAGTTTTTAAAGACAGGATTTACACCTCTCAACTATGACGAGGTAAGTAAGCTGGAAAACTTTGCGCTGCAGTATGGAATTCAAGGTGAGAAATGGTTTAGGCCTTTTAAATTTAATGCAGACAACATTGAATATTTTGATAAGCTCCGTAATAAGTTTACAGCAGGTTTAAAGGAAGCAAAAAAGAATTTCAGGGAAATGAAAACAAGCCATGCAATTACGATGTTTATTTTTGATTTTTTAAGAGAGTACAAAGTACAGGAGAAGATAGAAAAGCAGGTTGATATTTTCAAGAAGGACAGGCTGTATGAGCTGTCAGGAGAAAATGCTCAGGTGTGGAACTATGTAATAGACATTTTCGAGCAAATAGTGCTAACAGTTGACGACGTTGAAATTAATGTCAGAGAATACAGGAAAATGATAGAAGCAGGCTTTAATGAAGTAGAAATCAGCATTATTCCTCCATCTCTGGACAAGGTTACCGTGGGAGATGCAGGCAAGATTTCATTTAAATCATCCAAGGCTCTTTTTATACTTGGAGCAAATGAAGGGACGCTTGATTCTAAAAACACGGAGAAAGGACTGTTACTTGATGATGAAAGAGATCTGCTTGTAAAAGCAGGAATGAAGCTGTTAAATGATTCTAATTATTATTTATATAAAGAAAAGCATATTATCTACAAGCTTTTTACAAATGCAGACGAGAAGCTTTTTTTGAGCTACGCTTTGGGAAGTTCCGACGGAAAACCCTTACAGCCATCTATGTATGCGGATAGGCTGAAACAGCTGTTTCCCATGGTGAATGAACAGTCAGGACTCAGCATAGTCAATGAAGGAGATAAGGTATCAAACGGCAGCGGAACTGTTGATTACCTGATTTCCGTCATAAGAGACTATGTTGAAGGAAGTAGTATGGATGATTTGTGGAAAGATGTTTATGTGTGGTATGAAAAAAATGAAAATCAAATAATTAGGTTAATAAATCGTGGCCTGCTGCATAAAAACAAAACACCTGAAATTACAAGAGAGAATTTAAAAAAAATACACCAGCCTCCGGTTTCTATGTCAGTTTCAAGACTTGAGAGCTTCGCATCCTGTCCATTTAAATTTTTTATGGAAAATGTGATTAAACCACAGCCAAGAATGATTCAGAAGATAGAGTTTTATGACCTGGGAAATATTTATCATAAGGCGGTGGAGCAGTTTACAAAGAAAATTACTGAAAATGAAGTGGATGAAGCATATATTGAAAGGTTGGATAAACAGGAAGTGCGTGAACTTGCACAAATATGTGCCGAGAAGGTCTTAAATGACGGAGAAATGGATTATACGGCATTGGACTCCAATGAGCGAAACAGATATATGAAGGAAAAAATAAAGCGACTTATTAACAGAGCAGCGGAAACAATTGTTGAACAGCTTAAAAAAGGAAGCTTCCGACCGGTTTATACGGAGCTTGTCATAGGAAGCGGAGGGAATGTTGAGCCTGTGGAGCTGAAGCTGAATGATGAAGTGAGTATTTATCTTCAGGGCAGGATAGACAGGGTTGATATATTTAACAAGGACGATAAACTGTATGTAAACATAATTGATTACAAATCCTCTCACAAGGACATTGATTTGTCGGATGCAGTCCAGGGTCTCCAGCTCCAGCTTTTAGTATATATGTCGGCTATAATTAAAAAAGGGGAAAAGATGTTCCATACAGTGCCCGAAATAGGAGGAGCATATTATTTCTGCATTGATGATCCAATGGTTGACGGAGATGTGGTTTTAGCGGATAATTTAGAAAATGAACTATTCAGGCAGCTTTCACTGAAAGGCTATATTGTTGAGGATTCTGATATTATCACCGGTATGGACAGTGAGATTCAAACGAGCAGAAAATCTGATGTCATACCTGTTTCCCTTAACAAGGACGGAAGTACCTCAAAGTACTCCAAGACATTGACTTCTAAGGAATTTAAGGCCCTTCTCAATAAAACGGATCAGGTTGCCGCCTATATGGCAGAAAAGATACTAAAAGGAAATATTGATATAATGCCTTACAGAAAGGATTCGGGCAATAAAACTCCCTGTCAGTATTGTGACTATACGGGAGTATGCCAGTTTGATCCAACAGTTGACGGAAGCAGCTACCGAAGAATAAAAAAATTAAATAGGGAAGAATTGTGGGAAATACTCAATGAAGGCGGTGAAGATGAATGAAATTCAGTAAAAGCCAGCAGGAAGTCATAGATTTAAGAGATAAAAACATACTTGTGTCTGCGGCTGCAGGTTCCGGTAAGACCACTGTCTTAGTTGAAAGAATCATTAAGCTTTTGATAAATGAACAAGAGAACATAGACAGATTTCTTATTGTAACATTTACAAATGCTGCTGCCAGTGGCATGAAGCAGAAAATACATAAAGAACTGATAAAAGCCATTCAGAACAGCGAAAATAAGGAGCATTTGAAGAAACAGCTTAATTTGTTGCCAAAATCAAGTATTTCAACAATTCACTCTTTTTGCATAGATGTGGTGCGAAAAAATTTTCATGTTATTGGGATAGACCCAAACTTCAGAATAGGAGATGTGAATGAAATTGATATTATTCTTCAGGAATCCATTGATGAAGTTCTGGAAAAATACTACGAATTAAAGCCGGAGGGGTTCATACAGCTAATTGAAAGTTTTACGGGAAATCGCGGCGACTTAGAGCTTAACGATATAATAAAGGATATTTACAGATTTATACTAAGCTTCCCGGATCCGCTGAAATGGCTTTCTGAATCTGTTGAGATGCTCAGGGTTTCAGAGGAAAATCTAAATGATTCACCGTGGATGAAGGCTGTCAGGAACGATTTAAGACTGCAGCTTCAGGGAGCAGAGGAAGCATTGCAATCTGCACTGAAGATATGCCGTGAGGATGACGGTCCCATGGTTTATGAGGAAGCTGTACTGGATGATATGAAAAATATAAATTATCTTAAATCAATGCTTGAAAATGGATTTGAAGGCTTTGTTTATTCTGCTCATAATACAGTATTCATGCCTTTAAAACAATTAAGGGGCAAGGCAAAGGAAGAAATAAGCTCTGAGAAACAGGAAACCGCCAAGCAGCTGAGGGAAGACTACAAGTCCATCATCGGCACCATTAAGAAAATGATTCCCTGCAGAAGCCTTTCTGATTTCACTGCTGATATTAACCATATGTATTTTCCCATGAAATCCCTTTACAATATAATAAGTGATTTGGATGCTGAGTTTAAAGCAAGGAAAATGGATAAATCAATTGCCGATTTTAATGATGTGGAGCATTATGCCCTCCAAATATTAAGGCAGGAAGATATATGCCAAAGATACAAAGAAAAGTTCAAATATATTTTCATTGATGAATATCAGGATAGTAACAGCCTGCAAGAGGAATTGCTTGGAAGAATAAAAAGATATAACAATATGTTCATGGTTGGTGATGTGAAGCAGAGCATTTACCGATTCAGGCTTTCAGATCCGACAATATTCAATGAAAAAAGTAACTCTTATCCGGGAGAGGATACTCCGGGACTTGACAGAAGAATTGATTTGACTCAGAATTTCAGAAGCAGAGAAGAAATATTAAGCGGAATCAATTACGTGTTTAGCAATATTATGAACAGAACCTTAGGAGAGATTGATTATAATGAATCCGTGTTTTTAAACCCCGGAGCGGAATTTAAGGTATGTGCCGATGAATGCTTTACAGAGCTTACAATAATTGATAAGGATTCGTCTGAATCAGAAGATTTGGATGATGAAATAAAGTCCATGAAAACAGCCGAGCTTGAAGCTACTGTTGCAGTGCAAAAAATAAAGGAGCTGTTGAAAAAGGATAAAAATGAGCCTGTAAAGAGAGACAGACTAACAGATGAAATAATAGAAACAATACCTGAAAAATTAGATTACAAGGATATTGTAATATTAATGCGTTCTGTTTCAGGCTGGGCAGGAATTTTTGAAGAGATATTCAATGAAAACGGAATTCCTTTTTATTATGACGGGGGAACAGGATATTTTGAAACAATTGAAATACAGGTTGTTATAAATTTACTGAAAATAATAGATAACATAAGGCAGGATATCCCTCTTTTGAGTGTTATGAGGTCTCCCATAGGTTCCTTTTCTACGGAAGAGCTTGTACAGATAAGGCTTGGAAGCCCAGGAAGCAATTTCATTGATGCCTTATATGATTATAAAAATAACTGCTCAGATGAACTGTCGGAAAAATTAGGCTTGTTTATTGATAAGATAGAGGGTTGGAAAAAAAGAAGCAGGTATTCGCATCTGAATGATTTCATATGGGAAATATTGATGGAAACAAATTATTATTACTTTGTGGGACTTTTGCCTAACGGAAAAATTAGGCAGGCTAACTTAAGACTGCTTGCTGATAAAGCTTTTGACTTTGAAAAAACATCAATGAGCGGCTTATTTAATTTTCTGAGATATATTGAAAAATTAAAAATTTCATCAGGAGATACCGGGAGTGCGAAGACCCTTGGGGAAAATGATAATGTGGTTCGTCTCATGTCGGTACATAAAAGCAAGGGGCTTGAATTTCCGGTTGTGTTAATGTGCGGGTTAAACAAAAGGTTTAACAAGACAGATGCTACCAAAAGTATATTGAAGCACAAAATTTACGGCATTGCTCCTAAATATATAGATCATGAGGAAAGAATCTACAGAGAAACCTTACCGAGAACGGCAATTAAAAGTGTTATAAAAACGGAAAATCTTTCAGAAGAAATGAGGGTTCTTTATGTTGCCATGACGAGAGCCGTAGACAGGCTTATAATGATTGGAACAGTTGACAGGTTAGAAAATAAAATAAAGAAGTGGCAAAAAGGTCCATCACTTTATAATATTTACAACCAGGATTCGTTTTTAGACTGGATTTGCACGTGCTTGTTTAAGGATACGGATTCAGATGAAATTATGAAAACTGTAAATAATTGTGATTTATGCTTTGAGATTAACTATGGAACATACAATAACACGTACTTGACTAAATGGAATATAAATAAAACTTCTCTTTCGCAAATAAGCCGGCGAAATTCTGAGGAATCTGAAAGCAGGGCAGAGCGTATAAGAGAAATGGAAAATTTTAAGAATAGTGAAAATAGCAGCATGAAATCGGAAATTGACCGCCGTCTTAAATATAAATATGCTTATGCTAACTCTGTAAATGTGCCTACCAAACTATCAGTAACGGACTTAAAGCTTTTAAAAAAAGAGAGACTTGATAGAGTTAATTATAAAATACCGGTTCTCAGAGAGATTCCTCAATTCAAAGAGGGAGAATCTGAGTTTACAAAAGCAGAAATAGGAACTATCGTACACTTTGTCATGCAGCATTTGAATATAAGTGAGAGTCTGACACTAAATAACATTAAATCTCAGGTAGATGAAATGGTTAATAAGAAATTGTTAACCGAAAAAGAAAAAGAAGTGGTTAACATTGAAATGCTTCATGATTTTTTTCTTACAGATATAGGGAAAAGAATGAAAGCATCCAACTATGTTAAAAGAGAGTCTTCATTTGTAATCAAGAAAAATGCACAGGAAATAATGCCTTCATTAGATATGGACGATATAATTCTTTTTCAGGGAATTATAGACTGTTATTTTTATGAGGATGATGAAGTTGTTATACTTGATTACAAAACTGATGAAATAATTGGAGGAAATCCGGAATCCGCAAAGAATGAATACCGGACACAGATATTGTCTTACAGGGAGGCAGTGGAAAAAATAACCGGCAAGACTGTAAGGGCATGCTACCTGTATTTATTTGATATAGGACAGGCTGTTGAGATTAGCTGAAAATAATTAGGGGGAGAACCACAGGGTTCTCCCTTTGCTATCTGCGTTTTCTTTGTTTAATTCGAATTGGTCTTTGAATATCTTTTTTTTCATTGTAGTTGTTTTTGTGTTCCTCATAGTTTACTGCCTTTTCATATTGTTCAAAATGATTATTTTCATAGTTTCTGTCATAATAGGAATCAGGCGGTGTGTTTGCCGGCCTTTCAAGGTTGTTGCTATTATAGTTATTGCTTTGAGCTTCTTCTTTTTTGTATTCCGTATCATCATAGGGTAAGTAAGACTCATTTTTTAATTCTATCTTTTCAGGACCTTTTTCGTAGGAATTACCTGCTGCGGTTTCGTCATGGCTTACTGAATCGGGTTTCATGCTATTCATAATTGGCATGAAAGTTTCCATCAGGCTGTTTAAATCAATACCGCTGTTGTCAGAAGAACTTGCATCTTTATTGCCTGTATTCTTTGAAATAGATGAAAGCATCTCATTGATATTTACATTTTTCAGCATATCATTTAAATCCGTATTTTTAAACATATTAGAAGCAACTGTTCCCATGATTTTTTCCATATTCGTTGCTATGAGAGGCTGAGCGATCATTTTGCCTATGGGCATACTTCCGCTCTTCATTAATGCCGTCATCATATCAGCAGGAGATTTAGCATTCATGGATTCAATGGGTCTAAAAGTCTGTGCTTTGTTTAAAAAAGAGTACATTCCAATCAAAGTGCTAAGTTTTTCAAAAGGAGGCAGGTATGTATTTACTTTAGTAACTGTTTGCGGCGTGGTCAGCGGTGCGACAGTGCGGACCATGCTTATTATGCTTTCCAGTTTCTGAGGGTCTGCCATTAAGCCGGAAGTCATGTTTTTTGTAGTTCCGGACAGTTTTGAAGCCATATCATTCATTTGTGGGCTTCCTGAAATATATTTTGCAGCCAGTAAGTATAATAATATTTGAACAGGAATAATATCACCTTCTTAAATCATATTTAGTATTACATTTTATTCATGCATCATGATTGTGTTACATATATTATGTATTCCAAATAACAAAAATGTAATCTAATTATCATGCAGGCATATTATATAATAGGAATGGAGGTATGCAGATGTCTAAAATTTTTAAGAGCTTCGATGACAATGATATAAACAAAATCACTGAAAGCAAGGAATTTAAAAGGGTTGCTAAGGATAAAAATATTAATGATTTTGTAAATAATGAGCAATTTAAAAAATTCAAAGATAATTATAATGGTAAATCAGAAGATGAAATCCTTAAAGACGCTAAAACTATGAGCCATAAGCTCAGGGAACAATATGGAGAGGAAGAATACAATAAAAAAATTCAGGATTTAAAAAACTTCGAAATGTTTTTAAACCCTGAACAGAGAAAGAAAATGAAGAAATTTCTTGACAGCATAAAATAAAAAAATCCGAAGGGGAGACCCTTCGGATTTTTATCAGGATTTTGGATGATCAGTTTCCGTTCTCATGCTTTTTCTTTCAAGCTCCTTATCCTTTTGTCTCTTCCATGAGTGAAGAATTAATGCTATGGTAACAACACCATAGGAGAAAAACATTCTGAAGTATTCACCAATCATAGCCTGCCCGGTCAGGTACTTACCTGCGACAGGCATTACCAGAAACATCAGATGGAATATAATTGTACCAATCACAGCATTTGGGATTGTGGCGTTAACAACAGATGCACCTCCCACCAGTAGTGATGCTGCTGCAAAAAGTGCAGCCTGGTCTGCTCCGTTATAGGTATTCAGAGTTCCTATATTTTGAAGATAGATAATCTGACCATATCCGGCAAGCACCGTTGATATGATGATTGACTGAATACGTGTTTTTTCAACATTAATACCTGCTGAATTAGCAACAACCATGTCCTGTCCTACGGCTCTCATGTCTTGACCAAGCTTGGTTTTTCTGAACCACCTTGTAAAAAAGCAAAGAACAATAATAATTAAAAATGTTCCTATGGGTAAATTGATTCCCTTGATTTTAAAAAGGAGCAAGTTGTCAAAACCCTTGGCTGTGGGTAAATCCAGTGCGTTCCTAATTCCATATCCCCTTGATAAAAGCAGGTTCGGACTTTTAAAAGGAATCAAATTTCCGCAAAGGTATAAAAGAAAAAATTGATACAACCCTGCAATGAAAAAACCAAGTATCATGGAAGTAATCATTTCACGTCCTTTTGCTCTGTTCAACACCAGTCCGCCGAAATATCCAAGAGCTATTGAAATTGGTGTTGAAAGAAGTGCAGCAAGGAGAAGACCCTGCCAGCCTGTAATTCCCCAGTCTGTAATAAATATTAAGGCAATCTGACCTGCCATGGCGCCTAATCCTAAACCGAAATTTATACCCATTCCGGCCATTATTGGCAGCAGCAGTGAAAGCACAATGAAAGTATTTCTTACTAATCTCGTTACTATCTGATCTGCCAAGTATACACCTGAAAATCTGGAAAGCGGAATACCAACCATACTGATTATCAGAAACATTAAAGGCACTATACTGCCGGTAAGCATTCTTTGTATTTTGTTTTTGTCTCTCATATTATTTACCTCCTTTGCCTCTGGTAAGAGCATATACAATGAGCCCGTTGGTTACAATAATTCTTATTACTTCTGAAATATCAATATTTATTGCACTGTTAACCACAGAAGGAGTCATTGTCAGTATTCCCTGAAATAAAAGTGTTCCTATGATAACATTTGGGATTGTAGCCTTGTTAACAGAGGCACCTCCCAGCAGAATAGCAGCAACCGAAGGAAATGCAAATGCCTGGGGGGCATTGTACATCTGGATAAATCCAAAGCTCTGCTCATAAACAATCATACCTACTGATGCAATCATTGTGGAAAGCATTACGGAAATGATACGCATTTTATTTATGTTTATTCCGGATGCCCTTGCATACTCAGGGTTAGAGCCAACCGCTGTCATAGCTGTACCTGTCTTTGTTTTAAAGAATATCCAGACAAATAGAGCCATCACTGCAAACAATAAAATCATTCCGGTAGGAACAGTGAAATGTTCTGTAACCTTTATTTTTCCAAAATCATTGAGGACATGAATCCAGTAATCCTTTACGCTTATGGTTGTACGAAGTCCTTCACCCTTGAAGCCCTGCACAGATGCGGGGTTTCTGAATGGAAGCACTATCCACATTATGTTCATAAGAAATACAAATGAAAAGCCTACATATGTTGCGATAATCATTTCATCACCTTTAACACGGTTTAATAATGCACCATAGAAAAATCCAAATATTGCAGCAAAGAATATACCGACAACAAATGCTACAGCTATACCGGCAAAACCTGTCAGGTTAAATTCCAGACTGATTACCGCACCAAGCATTCCTGCTATTAATCCAAGTGGTATTCCAAAATTAAGACCGCATCCGGACTGTATCATGGGAACCATGGACAGAACCATAATTGAATTCATTCCAAAACGGACTATAACGTCATTTATGGATGTGTCAACTCTGACTCCCACAAACGGTGCTGCAATGAACAGAACCAGAAGTAACAGCCCTATAATAATACGCGGCCATCCGAAGTTCTTAATAAACTTATTTATCGCAACCATATTTTTTCACCCTTTTCATTAATCTTGTACTCTCCGGACATTAATAACCCAAACTCAGTTGCTTCTGTATCCGGCGGTAATATGCCATATATTTCTCCCTCGCAGACAATAGCTATACGGTCACTTATGGACCTTAACTCTTCCAGCTCGGAAGAAACAATGACTATAGTGGTATTGTTCTTTTCGTTGTATTCTTTCAATGCGTTTAAAACCAGCTCCTTGGCACCTACATCAATACCTCTTGTAGGTTCCGACACGAACAATAGCTTTGGATTTGTGGCAAAAGCCTTGGCAAGGCACACCTTTTGCTGGTTGCCGCCTGATAAGTTTCGTGCCTTTTGTTTTTCGTCGGTACACTTTATCTCCAGTTGATCTATATATTCATGGGCACATTGCCTCATGGATTTATCATCTCTTATCTTAATCAGACCTCCTAAATAACTTTTAAGGAATCTGTTTTCAACCTGCATGGCATTGAACGTTATATTCCAGTCAATAGGCTCATCAAGTAAAAGTCCTACTCCTCGCCGATCTTCTGATACAAAGGAAATTCCTCTTTTCAGTGCTTCCAGGGTATTATTCAGAGGGAGAGGTTCATTCTCGAAAAATATTTCTCCTCCACTTTCAAAAATACCCATTATTCCATTGGGCAGTCCCAGCTTGCCCTGTCCAGCCAGACCTCCTATACCTAATATCTCACCACGTCTGACCTTTAAGGAAACATTGTTTATAGATTCGCCGGGCATATCCACCCACAGGTTTTTTGTTTCGAATATAATATCTTCTTCTTGAATTCTTTGTGAGTTTGCAGAGTGTTCAATTTGAGTATTTATATCCCTGCCAACCATCCACTTTGCTATTTGTTCGATTTCAACGCCCTCTACAGGACATTCGACTACCACAAGACCATCCCTTAGAACTACCATGGTATCACAAACAGAAGTTATTTCACGAAGTCTGTGGGAGATGAAAATAATCGAAACGCCGATGTCTGACAAACGTTTGATTGACCCAAGGAGTATATCTGCTTCAGATTCGGTGAGAACTGCGGTAGGCTCATCCAATATTATAAGTTTAACTTGATCACGCTTGATTTCTCTGGCTATTTCAATAAACTGCTTATACCCCACAGGTATATCTTCCACCAGAGTATTTGTATTCATAGAAACGCCCAGGATATTTATTGCATCCTTGGCTTCTTTATCTATGGCTTCAAAGTCAAGGGTTTCGTATTTTTTCCCAAAGGTTCTTGAAATAATACTTGATTTGGTTTTTTCCATATTTAACAAAATGTTTTCAGCTACTGTAAACCCGGGTATAAGAGAAAATTCCTGATGTACCATTCCAATACCTGCGTTTAAAGCATCCACAGGATTATTGAAGTTGATTTTTTTATCATCAAAAATAATTTCTCCATCATATCCACCGGTTTCTGCTATTACATCCATTCCAAATAAAATATTCATAAGCGTGGATTTACCTGCGCCGTTTTCTCCG
Source organism: Firmicutes bacterium UBA5227 (assembly GCA_002409285.1). Lineage (GTDB taxonomy): Bacteria > Bacillota > Clostridia > Tissierellales > Sedimentibacteraceae > Sedimentibacter. The sequence continues at coordinate 24,764 of DHUT01000097.1, forward strand.
ACTAAACCCAGTATTTTACCCTTTTCCAGGGAAAAATTTATATCTTTAAGCACTACATTGTCGTCATACTTTTTCCCAACGTTTGTTAATTTAAGCAATACATTTGTTGCGGACATTGTTTCACCTCTTAACGTTAATATGAATATATAGAACGATCTTTAGATCGTTCTATATACAACAGATGTTAATTATTTTAAATTTTTGTATTTTTCCGGAACTACTTCGTCTGCATTTCCAAGATATCCCTGACCGAATACGTAAGTATCCTGATAAATCATTACGTGATTTTTGGCTTCCTCAGATGTAACCTTGTTGTAGTATAAAGAACCGTTCCATTTTGAGCCGGGAGTATACATGGAGAATGCTTCCAGAACATCATTTAGGTTATCCTTTTCCATTGTTCCCTCAGTTACCTGCTTACCGTATTCAACCAGCGCCTGTGTTGCAGAATAACCGTATGAGTATGCCCATGTACCCATTCTGCCGCTGCCGCCTGCATCAACTACAGCCTGTTCAACCTTTTTAAGTATTGCAGGCCAGTCTCCTGCTTCTTCCTTCAATTCGATTCCGAAAGCACCGGGATATCCCATTATAGGTGAAGGTAAATCAGGTTCTACGAAAATTGCTCCAAGTTCAGCAACCATTTTCAGCAATGGCTCAGTCTGGGCGTCATTTGTTGCAAAGAATGCTGTATTCTTGCCATATTTTTCAACCCAGGCAGGCATCTGCTCAAGTATGAACTGCTGTGCTCCGGGTATTCCCACGTCGCTCATGGGGTCAGGAGCTGTTTCGAACTCAAATTTAAGTCCTAAATCCTTGCAGGCTTCTTCCATTATATTTCTTCTTTCTGACAGAAGTTCAACACTCATGTGTCTCGGGAATGAAATGTGTACAAAAGTATCTGCTCCCATTTTTTTAGCAGCCAATATCATTAAATATCCTCTGTTAATGTTATCTGGGTCTACAACTAAATCTGCAGCTCCTTCAATCATCGCAACATCTTCCTGAGAAGAGTTGGCAAGAAGAAGTATATCAGGTCTTCGATCCCTTATTTGCTTAAATGCAGCAACAGTTCCCGGAACAGCCTGGTTTACAACTATTGCCTTCATATCAGGGTCATCGGACAGTCCTACAATCTGAGCAATGGTAGTTTCTGCTTCCTGCATAAAATTGTCGGGATAAGTAACATGTTTTATCATGCCTCCCTGGTCTGCATCACCATATTTTTCAATCATGGCTTCAGCTCCACGAAGCTCATCCTCTCCCTGAGAAACCGTACCCGTCACAATACCGATGTGAAAATTGCTGCTGTTTTCTCCATTCCCTGCATTACCTGTGTTTTCTCCGCCGGGATTATTAGCTCCGCCGCCACATGCAGCTAAACTAAGTACCATAGCTAAAGCAAGTATAATACTTATTACTTTTTTTGACATTTTAAGTCCTCCCTTTGTTAGTTTGTAGATTGAAATCATTCTTGTTGGTATTATGAAATCGTTTCTACTATGATATTTTATTATATTGCACATACTTTGTCAATTGTTATTCTTTGCACTAATAAAAGTAATAAAAGTAATAAAAGTTAAACAGTTGCGAAACGCATATTATTGAGATATAATCAGTTTAATTGTTAGCATGGAGGAAAAAATGAAGGATAATGTATTGATACTTGCCATAGAGTCATCCTGTGATGAAACTGCTGCTTCGGTAATTGAAAACGGCAGGAATGTTTTGTCAAATATAATATCATCACAAATAGAAATTCATAAGGAATATGGGGGAGTGGTTCCGGAAGTAGCTTCAAGGAAGCACATTGAAAATATAAATGATGTGGTTGAAGAGGCTTTAAAAAAAGCGGAAATTGACAGTGAAAAAATAGATGCAATAGCAGTTACCTATGGCCCCGGATTGGTGGGAGCATTATTAGTCGGGGTCAATTTCGCAAAAGGTCTTTCCTATGCTTGGAATAAGCCGCTGATAGGAGTTAATCACATTGAAGGGCATATAAGTGCAAATTATATCCAGGATAAAAGTCTGGAGCCTCCATTTATATGCCTGGTGGCATCAGGAGGGCACACTCATTTAGTATATGTCCGAGATTACGGAGAGTATGAAATAATGGGTAAGACAAGAGACGATGCTGCGGGGGAGGCGTTCGATAAGATAGCCAGATCTATAGGGCTTGGATATCCCGGAGGACCGTTAATCGACGAAGCAGCAAAAAAAGGCAATAAGGAAGCAATAAAGTTTCCCAGGGTAGTAATTGATGACGACACTTTAGATTTCAGCTTTAGTGGATTGAAGTCCTCAGTTTTAAATTATATACATAACAGCAAACAAAAAAATGAGGAAGTATCAGCAGAAGACGTGGCTGCCAGCTTTCAGGCGGCTGTGGTAGAGGTACTGGTACTAAAAACCATGAAAGCCGCAAAACGAAAAAATTGCAGTACAATTGCCCTTGCAGGAGGAGTTGCATCCAACTCAAGTCTTAGGGAGTCTCTTCAGGAGGAATGTGTTAAGAATAATTATAAGTTTACAAAACCGGCACCTGTTTTATGTACTGATAATGCTGCTATGATAGGATGTGCAGGCTACTATAAATATTTAAAAAAGGAATTTTCAGATTCTTCATTGAATGCAATCCCAAATTTAGAACTTGCAGATTAACTAACAGCAAAACGTTGAAAAGATATCAACAGCTGTGGATAAAGCTGTTGATACTGTAAAACTACAGAAAGGTTATGCACAAGTTATTAACAATAGGTGGATAACCTTTCTTAACTTTCTAAAACATCTTCCCACTTAGAGTATAAAATTTCCAATTCATCTTTGCTTCTGTTTAATTTTTCATTTAATTCGATAATTAGAAACTTGTCGGAATATGTTGAAGGCTGGCACAATTCAAATTCTAATTCGGAAATTTTATTTTCATGTATTTCAATTTGTTCTTCCAAATCTTTTAATGTTTTTTCACGATGCTGCCTGTTCCTGATATTTTCACGTTCCTTTTTCCTTTGAGCATTTATTTGTGTCTTTGTTGCAGATATGTTGTCTTCTTCATCTGTTTCTTCCAGTTCGGCTTTCTTTTGGACATAATAGTCATAGTTGCCCAGGTATTCAGTTACACCGACGCTTGACAAGTCATAAATTTTATTAACCACTTTATTCAGAAAATATCTGTCGTGGGATACCACCAGCACAGTACCCTCATAATTTAAAAGAGCATCCTCTAATACTTCCTTTGAATCAATATCCAGGTGATTTGTAGGTTCATCTAACAATAGAAAATTTGCCTTGGAAGTCATAAGTTTAAGCAATGATAATCTTCCTTTCTCACCTCCGCTTAAATCTCCTATTATTTTAAATATGTCATCACCGCTAAATAAAAACTGAGAGAGCATTGTCCGAATGTCGTAATAATTTAATTCCGGGTTATAATCCCATATTTCATCTATTACAGTATTTTCGCTGTCAAGATTAGTCTGTTCCTGATCATAATATCCTATATTGACATAGTGCCCTGTATTCACACTGCCAATGTCTGCACGGAGCTTGTTGGAAATTATTTTTAGCAATGTGGATTTTCCAATGCCGTTAGGACCTATTATACCGACCCTTTCACCCCTGTATACATTCATTTGTACATTTTCGAATACTTTGTAATCATTAAAGCATATTGATAAGTTTTCAACGGTCAGCACATCTCTTCCGCTTTTCACCTTTGGAGTGAATTTCAGCTGTACCTTTTTATTACTGATATTGGGCTTATCGATCTTCCTGATTTTATCCAGGGCTTTTTGACGGCTGAATGCCTGCCTTATGTTTCTCCTGCTTCCGTAGGCATGGAGACGCTTTATCATTTCCTCCTGACGTTCTATCTCCCTTTCATATTCATCATACTGCTTAATTTCATGCTCAAGCTCAACCTTTCTTTTTTTCATGAATTCAGTATAGTTGCCGTTGTATGTCTTAAGAATCTTGTTTTCCATGAGAAAAATTCTGCTTACAGTGTTATCTAAAAAATATCTGTCATGGGATATTATTATTACCGCACCTTTAAAATCCTTAATATATTTTTCAAGCCACGAAATTGCTTCAATATCCAAATGGTTTGTGGGCTCATCCAGCAGGAGCACATCTGCATTTTCCAACAAAAGCTTTGCAAGCATGACCCTGCTTTTCTGCCCTCCGCTTAGCTGATTAATTGATTTATCAAATTCATTCTCAGGAAAACCCAAACCCTTCAGGACTCCTTTAATTTTACTTTTAAATCCATAACCGTCTTCTTCCTCGAATTTTTCATTTATTTCTGCATAAGTTTCCATGAGTGATGCCAGCTCCGACTGGTCGTCATCTTCTGTAAAGCTGCTTATCTTATGACTCAGTTTATGGATTTCTTCTTCTAATTTAATTATATTATCATAAATGGTGAGCATTTCGTCCATTATGCTTTTTTCTGTGTCAATTGTGGTATTTTGTTTCAGATAACTTAGTTTTTTACCCTTTGCCTTATAAATTTCCCCTGTATCAGGTTCTAAATTTTCGGTCAATATATTAAATAAAGTAGTTTTGCCTGCTCCATTCAGACCTGTTAATCCAATCTTTTCACCGTCATTAACGGTAAATGATATATGTTCTATAATATTGTCAGCTACATAGGCCATTGAAACATCGTTGCATGATAAAACTATCATAATAGTGTTCCTTTCTTATTTTGTCGCGTAAAGGTTATACCATATGATTATATCAGTATTAATTATTTTTATCAAATACAACTCCTATGTTTTTCCCCCGGTTATCATTCGCATATTTTCCAACACTAAATTTAAATTATTTTTGAAGATAATTATGGTTTTATCGTCTATGTCCTTGCCGTCAAAAATTACGTAATTTTGGTTATTCAACAATGAAACTAAATTTTCTAAAATTTCAGAAAAATCAGCTCTTAAGTTTTTTTCAGGATTAATTAAGGGGTTATCAGACACTCCTAAAAGGAAATCTGTTGTTACATTAAAATAGTCTGCTGCTTTAATAATAAATTCAATACCCGGCTTTCTTTTGCCACTTTCATACAAGGACATGGATGATTCAGATATGTTTAAAGCTTTGCTTAATTCTTTAGATGTAAGATTGTTTTTTAAACGTAGATAACGAATCTTTTCACCTGGTTTCATATATGTCAGTCCTTACTAAAGTATTATATTATGTTCAAGTTTTAAAAGCTATAAGCTAACAATAACAAACTATATGTATGAAAGAATTATTGTATGCTTACTATATTTGGGACTTTAATCTGATGAAATTTATAAAAATGTGCTTTGTCTACGTACTCATTATATAGTATAAATCGATAAATAACAACATAAATTTACAAATTGCAAATTATATATATAAATATTGACAAAATG
>DHUT01000026.1 GCA_002409285.1 Firmicutes bacterium UBA5227
TTCAAATTAAACTAGGAAGTTTTTCTCATATTGTAACTGGAAGTAATGGTCCTTTTTTATCAAATTAAAATAGAAATGTAAAATTAAATTAGGAACATTCTCAAATTGCGCTAGGAACATCTTTAGGCATATAATTTCTAGCCATTGCAAGCCTTGTAAAAGTATGATATAAATAAAGCACCTTGAATATTTGCTACTCAAAGTGCTTTAGCTTTTTATGCCCCAAGCTCAATGTTTGCTTGGAAAACAGCCTCTTCGTCTACGGAATCGGCTCTTTTCGCGGCAGAATACATAAGTGCTGCAGTGGCAATATTGTTGATTACCCTTGGAGCCCCTCCGGATATATTGAAGATAGCCAGAACTGCTTCAGGGGTAAATACTTCTCTGGAGCATCCTGCAATCTTCATCCTGCTGCTTAAATAGTCTCTGCATTCTTCTTTGGTAAGTCCCTGCATTGAGTATCTCATGATAATCCGTTGTTTTAACGGGTAACTGCTGGTTAGCATCAACTTGTTCCGTATTTGAGGTTGTCCCGATAGTATTAAAACAAAAGGATTGGCAGAGTCCATCTTAAAATTGAACAGTATTCTTAAATCATCTAGTATTGCGGTAGAGGCCATATGTACTTCATCTACAATAAATACCGGTGTAATTCTTTGTTCGTAGTAAAGTGAATTTATGGACGACTGTATTTCAAAGAACATATCTACTTTCCTGTATCTCTTTGTAGTTCCAAGCATTGTGCACAGACCTTGATAAAAATCCTTTACAGTCAAAGTTGTAAGCGGAAGATAACATACCTTGTAAAGTGACTTGTTGGCATTTTCGGCAAACCTTCTTAAGCAGGTAGATTTCCCGGTACCAGGCTCACCAACAATAAGACCAATCCCTCTATTGTCCAGCATGTATCTTAGCCGTTGTTCCAGCTCGTTTAAATCATTGCTCTTAAATAGCTTATCTATTTCAATTTCCTTGTCAAATGGATTGAAAGTAAGTCCATAGAATTGCTTAAACATTTTCTATGCCTCCTTGAGCTAATTCTGTAAATGAAATTGTATTTTTAGGAGCAGATAAACTATCCTCCGATGGCTGCGGTATAGCTTTTGTTTCTGCGGCAGCTTTCTTCCGGTTCCCAGGAAACCGTCGCTGTACATGGGCATTGTCATAGAAACGTACACGTTTCGCTTCTCCAATGTGTTTCCCGTCCTCATATAGCTTTAGATTCTTTGTTTGATCCAAAAGCCACTCAGGTTCATAACGCACCTCAAGGCGTTTCCCAGCAAGGCATGAATCTGTTTCAAACAAAATATTCTCTACCTGTATAGTTGCATCATGGCAGACCTTGCGGCTAATCCTCAATAGGAAGTTCTCATTAAACTGATTTCTATCAGTTACCAGCTTTACCCTGTCAATGTTATCAATAAAGCTCTGATGGGGTGTCTTACCGTTTAAAGCTGAGTGTTCTTTTTTTTGATAGTCACTGCCGAGCCATTTCTCATATGATTCATTCAAAGACTCAAGACTAACAATATCTTTCGGGGTCAAATTGCTGAGAAACCTCATACGGACAGTATTAAAATATCGTTCGATTTTCCCACGACCCTTTGGGACATATGGCTGTGAATGCAGAAGTGTGCAGCCCACTCCCGCACATATATATTCCAGCTGCTGACTGCGATATATTTTTCCGTTATCCGTATAGATAAGGCGGGGTATTCCGTTTTTTAACATAGCTTCCTTAAGGCAGATGCGTAGCGTTTCAAAGTTCTGCTCATAAAAGAACTTTGAGTACATAATCATTCTTGTAGCATCATCGATAAATGCGTGAAGGTATGTCTGCTGCTTCTTTTTACCCACCTGTATATAAGGACCGTACATCACATCGCCCTGCCACATTTCTCCCGGATACTGATAAGAAAATCTAAGACTTTCTCCGGGCTCTTCTCCACCAGATGGAAGAACCATATCTGCTACATATCGGTATACACTGGATCTTGACAACTCTAAAGGATTGATGATCCTCTCTGATATTAGCCTGTCATACAATATCGTAACCGGCATTTTAGGATTGTTTGTACGGTACTCTTTAATTTTGTCCCCCAGCTCTATAGATATCTTTCTGCTTTTCCCCTTATCACTCCTGAATCCCGGGGTTAGCCCGTCAAGTCCATATCTGTGATAGTCATAAAGCCAGCCCTCAAAGGTTTTGTAGTGATAAAGCTTTGTGCCAAGGCACGGCATATCAATAGGGTTCTTTGATAATTCCTGGAAGTATTCCCTGTTGTTTTTCACATTGCCGCCAAGCACCGGGCTTATGATAGAAAACCTCTTTAAAGCTATTGCCTGTCTTGTTTTTTCATCCATAGTTATTGTACTTCTCCTTCCTTTATTTGTATTAAGGATAGGTTAATACATAACCATACTTCTCGGAACTGGGTAAGCTCTGTTGCTGAGATTTTTATGACAATTTGCCGCTTTTATGATATCCTTTGAGCAGGAGCCAAAATGCTTTTACCTGTGATGTTGAAAAAATTCCATGACAAATAGTGTGGGGACACTGCATGTATTTTTTCTAAAAGGCTTTTGGCAAACAAACGGCTGACCATTGCATCTTCATTTGTGATCATGTCTTGGTCAGTCAGGTTTAAATAATACTGAATCAAGCTGCGATTTAAAAACATACGGTTAATATAGTATCTGAAGTGACGGCGGCTGAAGCCGTCTTTTTTTCTTCTAAACCACTCAACATATTTTCTTAGAGATTGCCTTTTTTTAAAATATCCATTCAGAAATGCCAGGATATATGGCAGAGCATATTGGAAATATGGGATTAAAAAGCTGGGAAGAAAGGAAACCGTGCGGCCGCAGCAGGGACAAATATATCTGCGTATATATATGTAACCGCTAAATTTGTATGTAATAACATATCTTTTGTAAAAACCGTGCTTTTTCATTCTCACAGGCATACGACAATCTTCAAAAGTGCATCGTATAGGTGCATCTGGAAACAGCTCTTCATTTGCCTTCCGAAAGGCTTCAGGTTTTGAGTCGGTTAAAAAAATATTCTGCATTGGTTTAGCACCTCCATGCAGAATTTTATCATATTTTAAGTATATTTTAATATGCAAATCTATTTCTCAAATTCCTGTAGTATTAAATTAGCGTCGTCTTTTTTAATTTGAGAAAATGTGGACTAATTTTCCCTATTTAAAATGCTAATCTACAATATCTCCACACGGATGCATACTC
>DHUT01000075.1 GCA_002409285.1 Firmicutes bacterium UBA5227
GCATGATAAAACTATCATAATAGTGTTCCTTTCTTATTTTATCTGCGTAAAGGTTATACCATATGATTATATCAGTATTAATAATTTTTTTCAAATACAACTCCTAGGGTTTTCCCCCGGTTATCATCCGCATATTTTCCAACACTAAGTTTAAATTATTTTTGAATATAATTATTGTTTTATCGTCTAAGTACTTGCCGTCAAAAATTACATAATTTTGATTATTCAATAATGAGATTAAATTTTCTAAAATTTCAGAAAAATCAGCTCTTAAGTTTTTTTCAGGATTAATTAAAGGGTTATCAGACCCTCCTAAAAGGAAATCTGTTGTCACATTAAAATAGTTTGCTGCTTTAATAATAAAATCAATGCTCGGCTTTCTTTTGCCGCTTTCATACAAGGACATGGATGATTCAGATATGTTTAAAGCTTTGCTTAATTCTTTAGATGTAAGATTGTTTTTTAAGCGTAGATAACGAATCTTTTCACCTGGTTTCATATATGTCAGTCCTTACTAAAGTATTATATTATGTTTAAGTTATAAAAGCTATAAGCTAACAATATCACATTGTATATGAAAGAATTATTGTATGCTTAATATTTGGTATTTTAATAAAAATAGGCTTTTGTCTACGTACTCATTATATAGTATAAATCGATAAATAACAACATAAATTTACAAATTGCAAATTATATATATAAATATTGACAAAATGTAAAGTTAGTTTTATTATTAGTGTAAGAACAGTATAGGGGGAACGCTATGGCAAACAGCAAAATTGCAGGTATGACATTTTTTGTTGATGAATACGTAGATATTTTAGATTTTGAAAAATTAGTGGACAAAACTGAGGCAGATCCTTTACTGATTGCTTCTATAATAGGCTGCGTTGAAGGAATAATTCAACCGGTGAAGGATAAGGCATATTTTACTTTTATTGGAATGTATAAGGTTGAATGCAGCGGTAATTATTTGTTTTTAAATATTTATAAATTTATTAAAAATAACAATAAAATATTTAATTACATAGTCAAATATTTCAATTTATGGCACGGCTGCGAAAATCAGGACATTTCATATGATGATTATAATAAAAGAGATTTATGCAATAATTTTAACCATTTAGCGGAGCTTTTGTGTGATGAAGGCAAATTGGCATTAGAATTAAAAGACGACAAGTTAGCAGAAGAATATAACGCATTTTATAATGCACTTTCCTCATTATATTGTTAACAATGTTAATAAAAAGGAACTTCCTTCAAAAGCATATATGTGATATTATGTAATATATTATTAAATGGTGGAGGAAGAATGGGAAAGTTATTTGGTACTGATGGCGTGAGAGGTATTGCAAACAAGGACCTGTCACCTGAGCTGGCATATAAGCTTGGACGTGTAGGAGGTTATTTTTTAACTAAGGGCAAAAAGAGACCCAGAATGGTTGTGGGAATGGATACGAGAATATCCGGAGATATGCTTGAAGGTGCTTTGTCGTCAGGATTAAACTCTGCAGGAGTTGATGTTTTGTATCTTGGTATCCTGCCGACACCTGCAGTGGCCTGTATGATAAGAATCCTTAATGCGGATGGAGGAGTAATGATTACCGCATCTCACAATCCTGTTGAATATAACGGAATTAAGTTCTTTAATGAACAAGGGTTAAAATTAACCGACGAAATGGAAAATTCCATTGAGGAATACATACTTAATAATTTGGATATCGATTATCTGCCCGTTGCAGGAGAAGTCGGAAGAAAAATAAGAATTGAAAATCCTTTGAGAAAGTACATGGAATTCTTAAAGAGTACTGTTGATGTAGACTTGAAAGGATTGAAAATAGCTGTTGACTGCGGTAATGGCGCCGCTTATAAGGCAGCACCGGAGCTGCTTCAGGAGCTTGGCGCACAGGTGTACGTTATCCACAATGATCCTAACGGAATAAATATAAATGTTAATTGCGGTTCGACAAAGCCTGATGAAATACAAAAACTCGTCCTTGAAACAGGAGCGGATGTGGGACTTTCATTTGACGGCGATGCAGACAGGATGATAGCCGCTGACGAAAACGGTAATATTGTTGACGGAGACCATGTGCTTGCCATATGCGGTGTGCATATGAAGGAGAAGGGAAGACTAAAGAGCAACACTGTTGTTGGAACAGTCATGACAAACATGGGACTTGATCTATGCCTAAAGAATGAAAATATTAATATAATCAAGACTAAGGTAGGGGACAGGTATGTTCTTGAAGAAATGTTAAACGGCAGACACTCCATTGGAGGCGAACAGTCAGGACATATAATTTTTCTTGATTATAATACAACAGGTGACGGTATTCTTACGGCAATACAGCTGCTAAGTGTTATGAAGGAAACAAGCTCAAAGCTTTCCGGATTGGCAGGCATAATGAAGGTAATGCCTCAAATTTTGGTCAATGCCCCTGTGGCGGAGGAAAAAAAAGAACTATATTTAGACGATGAAGTCATAAGAAATAAAATAGAAGAAATTGAAAATCATTTTGACGGCAGCGGCAGAGTTCTGATAAGACCCTCGGGAACCGAGCCTCTGATAAGGGTTATGATTGAAGGAGAAAACCAGGCGGAATTAGAAACCTATGCCCATGAGCTGGCAAAACTGATAGAAGATCGACTGAAGTGACAACTCCCGGACACGGGGACGTTTCATCTGTCCCCGTGTCCAAAAGGTATTTCCATATACGGTATATATATGGAGTGTTCCTTTGGCTGATAAAAAATGGTAATGGATTTCAATGTATATTCTGTGGCAGGAATCAGCTTGATTTCTGCTCTTTTTTTGACTCTTTCCATATCGATTGTCCTGCCGGGTCTTTTCTTTACAATAGTTAAATGAGGAGTATATCCTCTTTTTTCTTTTTTAAAATTAAGAGTATTGTTAATTTTGTCATACAGCTCAATAAGATGTGGTGAATCCACGTTTATGTACAAAACTCTGTTTCCGAATTGACCGAGATTATTTAAATTTATTTTAAATGGTGAGGTTTCATTGCATAATTTTATTACATCCTTTATAAACGTGTCTTCATCAGGCAGTGAAGGCGGCGGAACTACGGTAATATGCGGTTCTGTTGTAAAAAATTTGAATTCCGCACGAAGCATTTCTATTTTATTTTTGTAATTTTCCGGAATCTGGGCTCCGATGAAATATTTCATATTAAATCCTTTCTGGCTGGGTTTTCCATATTTTCTTTTATTATAAAATATATTTAAAAATAATCAAGTCTATATTTATAATAAATCAGGATAAAATATATATGTTTAAAATTAATAAGGCGGTGCAGCATGGATTACGGAAATTTTTCTTTTTTATTGGATTATGTTGAACAAGGAGGACCATTGGTTGGTATTTTGCTGGCTATGGTAGAATCATTCTGCCCGATACTTCCTTTGGTGGCATTTGTAATAATAAATGTTGGTGTTTTTGGATTTTTCTTCGGTTATCTCTATTCATGGATAGGAAATTGCACCGGTTCTTTTTTATTGTTCCTGCTTATTCGCAAGGTCGGAGGGAAGAGGATGCAATCGAAAATACAGTCCAGCAAGTACAAGGGTACTCTTGAAAAAATTAAAAATAAAAATTCAAATGTTCTTTTTCTATTGTACTGTTTTCCCTTTACCCCCTCCTTTTTAATAAGCGGGGCAGCCGCTTTAGCAAACATGGATACAAGGCGTTTTTTGATTACTTTGATTCCTTCAAAACTTGTTATGCTGCTATCACTGGCATTCATAGGAGAAAATGTGAGTTCATTTTTTGAAGATCCAGTAAAATCAATAATTTACATTTTGTTTATTGTGCTTGTAAATTTACTCAGTAAAAAACTGTTTGAGAAATATGAGGAACATCATAGGAATAGTTGATGAAAAAGCCTTCCAGCTTGATGACTTTGTCATTAAGATGTGCGATTGTTTTAAACAATCGCCTTTTTGAAACTCATTAAATTCTAATAATGCTTTAATAGTAGTTTTATATGATTCTAAGTCTTTTTATTCATAATTGAGTCATATTACAACACAGGAGCGTTATAGAGAATTATGGGAAAAAATAAAATTTATATTGTTCTTACAAGAACAAAAACAATACTATCAAGATTAATAGGTTTTATAAAACAGGATGAGTATACACATGCTTCAATTTCACTGGATGGGGAATTGAAACAAATGTACAGCTTTGGAAGGAAGTATACATATAATCCATTTATTGGCAGCTTTGTTGAAGAAAGCTTTAATGAAGGTGTATTTGGAAGACAAAAAAAATTATATGGCTTAGTAATGGAAATTAATGTGACCGCCGAGCAATACAACAGAGCAGAGGCCTTAGTAAATGAATTTACAGCAAACAAAAACTTGTACAGATATAATTATATCGGACTTATAAATAGCTTATTAAACAGAGAATCATGCAATAACTACAGGTTTGTCTGCTCTGAATTTGTTTATTATATTTTGAATGAAAGCAATATTGTAAACTTTAATATATCCAGAAATCTTGTCACACCTCAGGATTTATTAAAAATAAAGGGCAGAATAACATTTAAGGGAAATCTTAAATGCTTTGGAAATTTCAAAAAGGAAAGCAATGAATCTGATTTTTTACAAGGATATCAATACGATTCAATGAGCTGTAGCGTAGAATGCCGGTAGAGATGACACATGTTGTCATCCTCACCTGCGTCCGCCGCCCACTTGCTATCTCTTTTGATTTGGAGTAATATCAGTTACTAAATAGGTCATATAATTTTTCTTTTGCTTTTTCAACTACCTCAGGTTTTAACATTCCAAATTTTTTAATTACAATTGATTTAGAAAGTGTATAAATTTTGTCGATCCTTATGAGAGATGCAGTTTTTAATGTTCCTTCTTTCATATCTTCATTATAAATCAATAGAGAAAATTCCTTTTCTGACAAATTTGAAGTTATTGCCGCTACTATTATATCTTCGGTTTTCTCGTTATAAAAAGAATTAGATATCACAAGAACAGGACGTTTTTTATTTGTCTTAAGGTCGCTAAAAGGTATAGGAATTAGTAAAATATCACCTTGGTTATACATTATTCCATACCTCATCATCAATATCATTATTCCAAAAGTCTGTACTTCTTTCGCTTGAAAGCTGTAAGTCCTTAAATAATTCTTCTTCATTTTTTAACTTAAGGTAATTTGCAAAGTCAATAATATCTAAAATATCTTTATCAGAAGCCTCTTCAATTAAATCATATAATACTTTTTTAGGCATACTCACAAAAACCACCTCCTGGTTAAATATATTTCTCTGTAAATTCCATATTATTATTTCTATTATAAGTATAAATTGAGAACCAATTTTTTTCAATAAGTATTTTAATCAAAAAGTGTCAAATAGGTGTCAACAACCATGTTCATTTGCGTCTAATAGCTTGATTATAATATTACTTTTCATTATTTACTCACCTTCGGTATTTTATTATTTTTATAAAAATTCTGAAGCTGACTTTAGCTTTTCAATTAAACTCAGCGAATTTGGATTGTTGAGTTTTTTAGCAAGGGCATATGCTTTTTGGGAGTGAATTTTTGCATTTGCATTATTTCCTTTTTTTAATTCTAATAGTGCCTTGTGATATTCCGCAAGGTCCCTGCCCCAAATGGCATTGAATTTATCAAAATATTGGAGTGATTTATCTATAAGCTCTTCGGCTTCCTTAAATCTTTCCATGCAGTACAGTGTTTGTCCAGCGTTTGAATAAAAGATTTCCAATCCTTTGACAGCGGAATTTTCCATACATATATTTATTGCTTTAGTGAAATATTCATAGGCAGCTTCGTAATTTCCCAAATCCTTGTTCATTTGACCCAGATAATTGTAACTTGCGGAAATGTTGACCGCATACCTGCTGCTGAATTTATTAAGGCTTGAAAAAATGCTGATTGATTCGTTTAATGCCCTGTCTGCCTCCCGGAAGCTGCCGATTTTTATAAAGTAAAGTCCCTGCAGCCTGAGAATTACTCCTCTTTCTTCTAAGATATCCCTTTTTTCTAAAATGCTAAAACACTTGTTTATATAATCATTCATTATTTTACTTCTGTCAGTTTGAATGGCATAAAAAATCATCTGCTTGTAATTATTGAGCAGATATATAATATTATCAAGTTTCTGTGCCAGCCTGATGCTTATATGTATATCGTTGATTCCCCTTTCATATTCGCCTATGGAAATATAGTACCTTCCTGCCAGATATGAAGCCTCCATTTTAATTTTAATATATTCCGTGTCCAGATCATCTATTCTGTCCAAATCCCTTTCTACGTTTTTCAGCTCTGATTCAATATCTGTAATGTTAGAGTAGTTGGATTCATTCGTTATTTCAGAAGATAAAGAAGGATATGCTTCATGAAACATGGTATAGTAATTTGTTAAATTTTCCACCTTGCTTTTTAAACTTGAATAGTTATCACTGTAATCTGAATTGGATGTGTTTTTAAGCTCTAATATATCTCTGAACAGTTTTTTTGTTTTCAGCTCAGGTTCAACGTTTAAATCCTTTTTTAATATCTCAGAAAGCTCGTTGTAAAGCTTGATTGCCTTATTATAATTCTCTGCCAAGGCATGGGTTTTCATTAAGTAACGATATGTTTTTTCATTGTAAGGGTCATTTTTTATTAAAATGCTGCCATATTTTTCTATGCTGCCGTAGTCGCTTATGCTAATGAGCTCATTAATTTTTTTGTGCAGGGATTTAATATAGATTTCTTTATAGAGGTCCCTTTTTTCCAGCATCCAGTTTTCAAACTCATAACAGTTCTTTAATGTAAAATCCGAAAGAAAGTCGCCGGTATATGTACTTACCGCATTCAATTCATCTATGGTATCAACATCTGTTTCAATTATAAATTCATCAGAAAATTCTATTACTGCCTTTGACGGGGGAAATATATTTTCACTAATGCTGCTTTTAATTTTATACAGTGCATCCCTAAGGTTTTTTCGTGCTTTCTCTTCCGTTGAACCAGCCCAGAAAATATTTACGGCTTCATCCCTCGACACCCTTTTGTTCACGCACAAATAATAAAACAACGCCTCCGACCTTTTATAAGGGAAGCTTATTTTGTTGCCGTTAAATTTTACGGATGTTCTTCCTAATAAATTAACAGATAAAATATTCATAGCAATTCCTCGGTTAATATGTTAAGTTCATAGTATACTAAATTTGGGATTTTTTCAATGGGGAAAATTATGTTTTAGTCATTCAACGCAGGGAAATGCATCAACATGTTTGCTCCTGACCTCGCACAAATTTGGCATTCTGTGCGGCTGACTATAAAAAATTAAGCCCTACAACGAACGTAAGGCTCAATCAAATATTTATAAAAAACAAGGGGGAGAGGGTAAGTAATAAGTTTTACTTATTAGCTTATGAACTTATTATAAAAATAAATTCTTTAACTAATCTTAAGTTAGACGAAATTTCGACGGAAAAGTATTATAATAATATCAATATATTATCGGAGGTGTTTTATGATAAATAACTTAGACATATCAAAGGCAATGACCATAAAATTAGATGATGTCCTGCCTGAATACCCTGTTTTCAAGGAGGGAGTCAGAAGAGCCCCTAAGAGAGAGCTTACATTAAATGAAAGAGAAATAAAGCTTGCATTAAAGAACGCATTAAGGTATGTGCCTGAAAGTCTCCATGAAAAGCTGGCACCCGAGTTTTTGGATGAGTTAATGATTAGGGGAAGAATTTACGGCTACAGGTTCATGCCTAAAGAAAGAATTTACGGTAAACCAATTGATGAATACAAAGGAAACTGCATAGAAGGAAAGGCTTTTCAGGTTATGATTGACAATAACCTGGACCATGATGTGGCTCTTTATCCCTATGAGCTTGTTACTTACGGAGAAACAGGTCAGGTGTGCCAGAACTGGATGCAGTACCGGTTAATTAAAAAATATCTGGAACAGCTTACAGACGAACAAACACTTGCAGTAATGTCAGGACACCCTCTGGGATTGTTTAAATCACACAAATTAAGTCCAAGAGTAATTATATCGAACGGACTTATGGTCGGGATGTATGATAACCCCCATGACTGGGCCAAGGCAACCGCCATGGGCTGCTCCAGCTACGGGCAGATGACTGCGGGAGGATGGATGTACATCGGTCCTCAAGGCATTGTTCACGGAACATATAACACACTGATTAATGCAGGAAGGAAGGAGCTGGGTATTCCGTCCGATAAGGATTTGACCGGACATATGTTTATTACTTCCGGTCTTGGAGGAATGAGCGGTGCTCAGCCTAAAGCTGTTGAAATAGCCAACGGTGTGGGAATAATCGCAGAGGTGGATTATTCAAGAATCGAAACAAGATTAAATCAGGGCTGGGTTTCAAAGGTTACTGACAATTTAGAAGAAGCATTTAAAACTGCTCAGGAATATATGAATAAGAAACAAACCATATCCATTGCTTATCACGGCAACATTGTTGATTTACTGGAATATGCCGTAGATAATAATATCCATGTGGATTTATTGTCAGACCAGACTTCATGCCATGTTCCCTATGATGGAGGATATTGCCCGAAGGGTTTGACATTTGAGGAAAGAACAGAATTGCTGAATAAAGACAGAGAGAAGTTTGCGGAATTGGTGGATAAATCCCTTGCCGAACATTTCATGGCAGTTAAAACTCTGGTTGACAGAGGAACATATTTCTTTGATTACGGCAATGCTTTCATGAAGGCGGTCTTTGATGCCGGAGTTAAGGAAATTGCTAAAAATGGCGTCGATACAAGTGAAGGCTTCATATTCCCTTCCTATGTGGAGGATATAATGGGACCAATGCTGTTTGATTACGGATACGGACCATTCAGGTGGGTCTGCCTGAGCGGAAATCCTGAGGATCTTAGAAAGACAGACCATGCGGCAATGTCGGTTATTGACCCCGACAGGAGAGGACAGGACAGAGATAACTATATCTGGATACGCGATGCTGAGAAAAACAAACTGGTAGTAGGAACTCAGGCAAGAATTCTGTACCAGGATGCATTTGGAAGACGGGATATAGCGTTGAAATTCAACGAAATGGTAAGAAACGGAGAAATAGGTCCTGTGATGCTTGGAAGAGACCATCATGACACAGGAGGTACAGACTCTCCATTCAGGGAAACCTCCAATATTTTTGACGGAAGCAATGTAACGGCCGATATGGCAGTTCACTGTTTTGCGGGAAATGCAGCAAGAGGCATGAGCCTTGTAGCTCTTCACAACGGAGGCGGTGTTGGAGTCAGCAAAGCCATAAACGGCGGATTTGGAATGGTTCTGGATGGCAGTGAAAGAGTTGATGAAATATTGAAAAGGTCGATACCCTGGGATGCAATGGTTGGTGTATCAAGGAGAAGCTGGGCAAGAAACGAGCATTCAATTGAAACAACAATTGAATACAACAATCAGTGCAAAGGTTCAGACCACATAACAATTCCGTATGTTGCAAGCGACGATCTGATTGAAAAAACTGTTAAAAATTACAATAAATAATGGAGGAAGTATGGATAAGATTATTGAATGCGTTCCTAATTTCAGCGAAGGCAGAGATTTAGCAAAACTTGAAAAAATACTCGATGTTTTCAGAGGGAAAAAAGATTTGAAGCTTTTGGATTATTCCAGTGACGAGGATCATAACAGAACAGTTGTTACCCTTGTGGGAGAACCGGATGCATTGAAGACTGCAATGGTAGAGGCAATAGGAAAGGCTGTTGAGTTAATAGACTTAAATAAGCATGAAGGTCAGCACCCGAGAATGGGAGCGGTTGATGTGATTCCCTTTATTCCCATCAGAAATGTAACGGTAGAAGAGGCCGACAAGCTTGCAAAAGAGGTTGCGGCGAAAGCAGCCGAATTATATGGACTGCCTTTTTTCCTGTATGAAAAGTCCGCTACGGCTCCCCACAGAGAAAATCTGGCCAACATAAGAAAAGGACAGTTTGAGGGAATGGCAGAAAAGATGAAGGATGAACAGTGGAAACCTGATTTTGGTCCCGCCACAATTCATCCCACAGCAGGAGTAACCGCGATTGGAGCAAGAATGCCATTGATTGCATACAATGTGAACCTCGCAACGAATAATCTGGAAATCGCGACAGAAATTGCAAAAAAGGTAAGACATATAAACGGAGGCTTCAGGTTCGTCAAGGCGTTGGGCATAGAGCTTGAGGACAGAGGAATCGTACAGGTTTCAATGAACCTTACCGACTACACAAAGACATCAGTTTACCGTGTGTTTGAAACCGTAAAAATGGAAGCTCAGAGATATGGCGTAAATGTGGTGGGCAGCGAAATTGTCGGGCTGGTTCCTCTGCAGGCAATGGTGGATACTGCGGATTACTATTTGAGACTGGAGAATTTCAATATGGATCAGGTTCTGGAGACGCGGCTGTAAAAGCCGCACGGGGGGCAGGCGGACACAGGAACGTTTCGCCTGCCCTTGTGAAACAGGACACGTGAAACATCCCCGCGTCCGGGGTTTGCGAAAGGAGAAAAAGATGAAAGGAATAATTATCAAAAACGCTTCGGAGCTTGTAACCTGCAGAAGCAGCGGCCCTAAGCACGGCAAAATGATGTCGGACATAGGAGTGATAAAAAACGGCTGTGTTGTTGTGGAAAATGATGCTATCAAAGATGTGGGTACAAGTGAAGAAATATTAAAAAAATATGATGAGAAAGAATACAGAATAACAGATGCTTCTGGCAAGGCAGTGCTGCCCGGCTTTATAGATTCTCATACTCACCTAATATTCGGAGGCTACAGAGCCGATGAATTCTCATGGAGATTAAAGGGAGACAGCTATATGTCCATAATGGAGCGTGGCGGAGGAATAACCAGCACTGTGCGTGCAACAAGAGATACGTCTCTTGACGAGTTTGTAGAAAGAGGCAAAAAAACTCTCGACAAATATGCTGCTATGGGAGTTACCACCGTGGAAGGCAAAAGCGGATACGGGCTTGACAGGGATACTGAAATCAGACAGCTAAAAGCAATGAAAACACTGAATGAAACTCATCCCGTTGATGTTGTCCCGACATTTTTAGGGCCTCACAGCGTGCTTCCCGAATACAAGGGAAAAGAAGATGAGTTTATTGACTTCATGATTGAGGTAATGAAGGATGTTGCAGAAAGTAAGCTGGCAGAATTTGCGGACATATTTTGCGAAAAAAATGTATTCTCAGTAGAGCAGTCAAGAAGGTTTTTAACTGCGGCTAAAAAAATGGGCTTGAAATTAAAAATTCACGCCGATGAAATGGTTCAGCTTGGAGGAACAGAGCTGGCTGTAGAACTTGAAAGTACATCTGCGGACCATTTGCTCCAGGCATCAGACAAGGGTATTGAAATGCTCTCCCAATCAGGCACCGTTGCAACATTGCTGCCTGCTACGGCCTTCTGCCTGAAAGAGAGTTATGCCAGGGCAAGACTGATGATTGATTCAGGATGTGCGGTTGCCCTTGCAACTGATTTTAATCCGGGCAGCAGCTTTACAAACTCAATACCATTGGTTATAGCCCTTGCAGCCCTGAATATGAATATGTCAATTGAGGAAATTATTACCGCACTGACTATTAATGCGGCGGCGGCAGTGGGAAGAAGTGATATAACAGGAAGCATTGAAAAGGGGAAAAAAGCAGATATCATTATACTGGAATATCCCTCAATTAATTTTCTTCCTTATCATGCAGGTGTCAACATAGTTGAAACAGTAATAAAAAACGGAAAGGTTATACAAGGAGAATAAAATGAAAAATATGACAGTAAGCCGGTTTGCGGACAGCGTTGCATCAAAGGATCCTGTTCCCGGCGGAGGAAGCGTAGCAGCCGTATGTGGTACTCTTAGCGCGGCTCTTTCGGAAATGGTGGCCGGGCTCACCCTGGGCAAGAAAAAGTATGCTGAATTTGAAGACGAGATGAAAGAAGTAAAAGAAAGAGCATTAGTGCTGAGAAATAAATTAATTGACTATATTGAAAAAGACAGTATTGCATACAATAAGGTAATGGACGCATACAGGCTTCCAAAGGAAACAGAGGAAGAAAAAGCATTGAGAAACCAAGTGATAGAAGAAAGTTCAAAGCTGGCGGCAACAGTACCTCTTGAGGTTGCCTTCACCTCTTACGAAATACTTCCCTTAGCCGAGGCCGCAGTGGCAAGAGGAAATTCAAATGCCATTACCGATGGTCTCGTGGCGGCAATGCTTGCGCGAACCGCGGTGCTTTCTGCCATTTTAAATGTCAGAATTAATCTGGGAACCATAAATGACGAAGAATTTGTAAGTGAGTACAAGACGAAGTCAGATGAACTTGAAGCCAATACAATTGCCTACGAGAAAAAAATATTGGAGTATTCACCCTTTTAGTTTTAAAAATATAGGTTCTTATTACTTAAAAAATTTTAAATATTTTTAAAAGGCACCTTGATAATACGTGATGGGTTTGTGTCTTATGTTTCAAGTGATGTCAGCAAATATCGAAAGAAAACCAGAGCGGTTAAAAAGACACTGACTATTCCGGAGTGGCTGAACGAAGAAGCTGAAAAGAATCACATTAATTTTTCTTCCGTGCTTCAAAAGGCTTTAATGGATGAATTACAGAAATAAATTAATATTAGGCACTCGAAAATGATATGACCCTTGTCAAGTACACAAGTCAAATATCTAAAAGCGGTGTTTAAAAGCTGTCGCAAGAATAAGTGTGGCAGCTTTTTATTGTGATGATTCAGGTATGACTTATGTTAAAAACATATTGGAACATTCACCCTTCAACCTGTTAGTATATAGTATAAATGACATTAAATTAAAATATTGCAATTGATTATACAACATATTTGTTGTATAATTATATTGTGAATTACAACATATTTATTGTATATTTTATTTGCTAAAGGAAATAATATGAATGTATGCCTATACAACTGCAGGTGAAAAAGATTTAATAAATGAGTATCTTAAAAATTGAAAAAAAAAGCAGTGAAAATAGTTCTAAGCATTTAGAATTAATATAGTTAAAAGTTTCAAAAGACTATAAATTATTGATGGTCTTTTGTTATGTTACGATTTATATATAATAATATATCATATAAGTATAAAAACATAAAACAGAATGTTTTATACATTAATTTTTATCAGTAAATAGAAACAAAGAATGAGCCAGTAGTTAGCAGGAATAATTACTATTGGGCATGACCTTGACTAAGAGTTAAGCTGACACCTTGATTATGGATGGGCGGAACGAAGGAAGTTAGGATCCAAGCAGAGATGTAAGGTAATCCTGGAGAAAGTCAAGGTTCTTATTATGTTTCTTTGATAATAAAATTTAATTTTATTTATACATTAAAGGTGATTTTATGAAAAAACTTCTTATTTTCCAAATAATTTTATTACAACTATTGTTTACATCATGCAATACTCCCAAAAATCAGGCTTACAACGGGGCTATAGAAAATGAAAGTGCTTCTGAAGAAAATGTAATTACAAACTCTGAAAACTTAACAGAAAGTACAGAATCAAACAGAAGAAAATCCATTGCTGATACCTATAGAGAATATATGAAGGAAAATTCTATGGAGCTTGACATAGATAACATGAGTATTGCTGAATTAATGGAACTTGAAAAATACAATACTTATTTAATTGGAGAACAACATGGCATAAGCAGTAATAAAGATATAAAAGTTGCTTTTACAAAATATTTAAATCAAAATTACGACGTTCGCTATGTTATAGAGGAAATGGGCTATTGTGACACCATACTATTAAATGAATTCCTTAAAACAGGAGATAAAAATTTAATTATAGAATATATAAACAACAATGAAAAATCACTTAGGTACACAAACGAGACTTACGATTATTATATGGAATTGTACGAATATAATCAAAACTTTCCTGAAGATGAGCAAATTGTACTTGTAGGAATAGATGTTCAGCATAATTGGCAAAAAGGGCTTGAAATAATAAGTGATTTGGGTGATAACGAAAAAGAAATGCCCGAATTAGTTAAAAATGTGATTGAAATAATAAGTAGTGTAAACCCTACGATTGATGAAATTACTTTAGCTATGGATGTTGTTGATAGCAACCCGGATATCTTTAAAGAGTATTACCAAAATGACTATGTAGATTTCTATTTTGGATTACGCTCAATTTACCAATGTTATAATTTTTATAATACCCAAAATTATTCTCTAAGAGAAAAGTACCTTTCTGAAAACTTTAAGGATATGTATGCTGAGTTCAAAATAGACAAATGTTTTGGTATGCTTGGAGAACAGCATGTATGGTTAAATCATGGCAGCGGTCAATATAAGGGATTGGCTAATTACCTAAATACTGAATTTGAACCAACAAAGAATAATGTTATAAGTATTAATTGTGTATACAATAACTGTAATTATCTAATTCCTTCAACCGGCGAGAGTGCTGAAGTAACGAATTCTGCTTTTGGCTCTACATTCAGCGATATACTTGCAGAAAATATAGATACTGATTATGGTATATGTTTTTCGGGTGATTTGCAATTTGAAAACAAACCATTGTCAGATAAATTCCAATATATGTTGTGCGTGAAAAATAGTCAGGCATTTATAATATTTAATGAAACAGCAGAATGAAATATAATCCTGAACTTCCGCTAAAATTCCTCTTAAATGCATTACTTTTCATTCCGGATAAAAATGATTATGCCTATAGAATGGTAGTAAATAGGAATTACATACTATGTTTTAATTCTCATTAAAAATATTCTTCCTGTCTAATATTTTTTCCTGTATTTCTATTGTGCTATTTTTTACTGATGCCCCATATTTTTTATTTTTGTCTTTTTCCAGTTACTACAATAATGCCTGATCAATGATGATGAGGCATTATATCCTCTTTCCCGAATTTCATTTTCTATACTATTGCTCATAATTCCAAGTTCTAATCGTTGATTCATATATTCTTTATATGGATCAAGCACACTACGTTTTGTTTGTCCTATGGCTCCATGAATTAGCGTAAAATCAGGATCGAGATATTTTGAAACCGTATTCCTTGACAGACCTGTAAACTTAGAAACCTGACAGTTACTATATCCCTCTATTTTTAGCTTTTTACTTCATCAACCATTTCTTTCTTAATTAAAGCTTTTTTAATATATTTGCTTTTCCTCCTATTGATGCATATGGAATTGCATATAAAAAGTTAGCAACAATAATAAATTCATATTCTATTTGTGCTTTTAACTTTATTGAAGGAGATGATAGAATAGAAAAGTATATAACGCATATAACAAGTATACAAAAAAAGGTCCATATATCTTATTAGGGTATTCTGCTGGAGGAAATTTAGCATTTGAAATCGCTAACGAAATGATAAGTAGGGGTCTTAAAGTTTCAGATATAATCATGATTGATTCTAAATATATATCTATGATGGATATTATGTTGATATATGTAAATTATTGTATTATGATTAATATACAACAAATTTGAGATATATAGTATTAAAATTTTGAGGGGAAAAATATATGGACAAAATTATATTGAAAAATAAAACTTATAAATTAATAGATTTTATCAAAATACCATTTGTAATTTGCCCGTTTTACACACTTGCAGAAATAATCAACAAGGTGCTGCAGGCATTAATTTCACCAATTCAGGTGCTAATAATTGCAAATTTTATTGATACCGCGATTGATATTTTTAATGGACAAGCAGAAAAAATCAGCATTTACTTGCCGTTGTCCTTGCTTATGCTTATAGTTGCTTATTCATATTTAAACGAGCATTTAATCAATTTCGTGAATTTAAAATTAAGAATGCGTATAACAACGATATATAAAAAAGCCATTATTGAAAAGAGAGCAAAGTTACAATATCAACATATAGAAAATAATGATACATGGGATTTGATTTCCCGCACATGCGGCGATCCAGTAGAGAGACTTATTGAGGGATTTGTTAATTTGCTGAACATTTCTAATATTGTCATTCGTGTTGTATCAATTCTTTTCATACTTATGACTCAGGTTCTATGGGCAGGTGTTGTTATCATAGCTATTTCTGTGCCACTGTTTTTCCTTTCCATAAAAGCAGGAAAAGATGCATATGAAGCAAGTAAGGAGGCTGAAAAGCATAAACGTCGTGCCAGTTATTTAAATAACGTTTTACTTGGCAGAGACAGTGTGGAAGAACGTACATTGTTTAATTATACGGATGGTGTCAGCAATAAATGGTATGAAAAATATGAGGCAGCAAGAAAAATCGTGTTGAAGGTAGATTTGAAGTATTACGTTAAAATGAAAGGTTCGAGTATCATTACGTTATTTATTTCATTATGTATTATAGCTGTGTTGTTGATCCCTCTATCAAATGGTAGAATTACTATCGGCATGTTTATAGGCCTTGTTAACAAAACACTGGAATTAGTACATGCAATGTCTTGGGAGCTTATGGAGGTTATGAACAAGCTTGTAAAAAATAAGGAGTTTCTAAGGGATTTAACAGCGTTCTTTGGACTTTCAGAAACAGAAGGCGCTCTTGATTTGCCATGCGTTACAAAAGATTTTAAATTTGAAAATATAGAATTTAAAAATGTATACTTTAAATATCCAGGCACGGAAAATTACATATTGAAAGGTTTATCGATGCTCCTTCAAAAGAATCTGCATTATGCCTTTGTAGGTATAAACGGTGCTGGTAAAACAACAATTACAAAATTGCTTACAGGTATGTATGACAATTTCGAAGGAGAAATATTAATTAATGGAAAAAGCATTAGAAATTATAGTCAAGCTGAATTAAAAGGAATATTTTCGGTAGTTCATCAGGATTTTGCAAAATATTATATAACATTAAAAGACAATATTGCACTTGGCGATATTTTAAAATTTGATAAGCAATCCATATATGAAGCAATTTCTCTTATGGATCTTGATAATTTAATAGATAGTTTGCCCGATGGAATAAATACATATTTAGGTAAAATCACAGAGAACGGTGTAGATTTATCCGGTGGTCAGTGGCAGAGGATTGCCATTGCACGAAACTTATACAGTTCTTCTTTAATCAGAATTTTGGACGAACCGACGGCAGCGCTTGATCCGGTTGCGGAAAGCAATATTTACGAAATGTTTAGCAAAGTAAGTAACGGAAAGTCAACCATCTTTATTACTCATCGTTTAGGTGCTGCAAGGATTGCCGATGAAATCATTGTTATAGATGGAGGTAAGGTTAAGGAAAAAGGAAGGCATGAAAACTTGCTGGAAAAAGGTGGCGTATATGCTCAAATGTTTGAGTCGCAAAGGAGTTGGTACCAATAGATAAATTAAGTAATAAATTAAATAAACCCAAATTAGGAATTTTTAAAATTTTAAAAAAACTGTTTCCCATTGTTTTTGCTTCGGCTCCAATACTGTTTTCTTTGTGTATGGTTTTCGCTATTTTACATGGAGCATCATGGGGGGTTATAACTATGATGCAGCAAAGGTTCTTTGATCAAGCAGCATTGCTTGTGGGAAACCAAACAAGCTTAAATAAAGTCATAATTTCTTTTATACTTTTGGGGATAGCATACCTTGTAAATAATGTTTTAAATGGAGCGGATAACTTTATACGTGATACCGTTGAAAACAAAATAATGGGTAAAATGTCTCTCGCAATTCACAAAAAGGTTGCAAGACTCAATCCAATAGATTTTGAGGATACAAGCAAGCTTGATAATTTAAACAAAGCAGAACAAGGAAAAAATAATTCAGTATTATTTACTCTTGATTTTACAAGTATTTTTACATTTTATTTACCTTACTTTGTGTTTATGGGGTGGTATCTTTTTTCTTTCAAACCAATTCTTGCTGTCTCGCTTGCTTTGATATTTGTACCAATGGCAGCAACACAAATTATTCGCTCAAAGGTATTTGCGAAAGCAGAAGATAAATCTGCTCCGGTACGGCGAGAGTATGATTATTATGAGAGTTGTATTGTTGGACGTGAATATTACAAGGAAACGCGCTTGTTGGGAGGATTTGCGTTTTTTAATAAGATGTACCTTGAATCCTTGGATATACTGCAGAAAATAAATTATAAAGCCACTATAAAAACAAACCTTATAGAACTATCAATGCAAATATTTACTGTTATTGGATATTTTGGAGTGCTTTTAATGCTGTTTCATGCACTTATGAATCAAGAAATTTCCATAGGTGTATTTTCAGCAGTATTTGAGTCTATTGGCAGGCTTTATGCTATGATGAGATACGTTATTTGTGGTGGTATTGGAAATATGGCGAAAAGTGTAGGTACAATTGAAAATTATCTAAACTTTCTTGAAATGGATGAAAGAAAATCGAAGGTGGACATTAAACCGGAATGGGGAGATATTTCATTGGAAAGTGTAAGCTTCTCTTATCCAAATTTCGAGTTATATGCGGTTAAAAATGTAAGCCTAACATTAAAAAAAGGAGAAACAATTGCTATTGTTGGAGAAAATGGTTCTGGGAAATCAACTTTATTAAGACTGATAACCGGTCTTTACCTGCCCACAAAGGGGAGGGTGACAGTGAGCGGATTTGATACAAAGGATATTCCGCAAAAAACACTTTATGAAAACACAACTGCAGTTTTTCAAAAATACCAAAGATACCAGATGATCTTAGAAGAAAATATTACAATTAGCCAAAATAATAAGGAATATGAAGAATCAACACTTGACAATGTTTGTGAAGTTGCTGGAATTAATAAAGACGACTCAGGATTTACTGATGGATATAAAACCATGCTTTCCCGGGAATTTGAAGGTGTTGATTTATCCGGTGGACAATGGCAGAGAGTAGCAATAGCCAGAGGTTTATTCAGAGACCACGATCTAATTGTGTTAGATGAACCAACAGCAGCGATAGATCCTTATGAAGAAACGAGGATTTACAATAGATTTGCCGATATATCCAGAGGTAAATCGGCAATAATTGTAACGCACCGCTTAGGCTCTGCTAAGATTGCCGACAGGATAGTGGTTATGAAAAACGGAGAGATAAAAGAAATAGGTACTCATGATGAGCTTGTACAGGCAGGTAAGGAATACACGAGACTTTATACTGCGCAGGAGCAGTGGTATTCGTAACAATGAGCGAGATGCTATAGCATATGGGTACTGTTCCTACTGATAAGTGGAAGTAGGTGTGATAGCCATTACTTACTGATTCAATTATTTGGTAATTCTGAATAGTTGAATATACTTGTTCATGAAAAAAATATTGGAACATTCACCTTTTTAGTGTATAATTGAATAAAGTAAAATAAAGTGCTTGTTATAACAAGCACTTATTTATAGGCGGGTAGATATGGAAAAGAGAGGAATAGGCAAGATAGCATTATTGCTGGCGCTTTGCGAAGACAGTACGGATAAGCTGCAAAAATATTATGAAAAAAAGAATTATATTATTTATAAAGGGCAGGCAGGCAGTATGGATGCGAAAAAAATAGTTGCTGCAATTGAAACTGCTGCATCCCGTGAAAATCTCATTGGAGAGAACTATCATGAGGAACATGCTCTTTACCATGCGATTATTGAGGCATTAAGCGGATATTGCAGGGGACAGGTGATGCTGGGAGAGGTTTTAAGAACTGCGGGCTTGACTTTTACGATTGTAAGAGGTACATTAATTGAGGACGACCCTTCAAGCGGAAACTGGATAGCAGTTGTACTTTACGGACAAATCGGTTCTCCCAGAAGAGGTTTTGAACATGAGGCAATAGGTATGGGAATTCAACCAATATAGTGAGGTATATATGAACACATCTTATTTGAAAACTTTTATTGAAGTAATAAATTTAAAGAACATTTCCAAGGCTGCTGAAAAAATGTTTATAACCCAGCCTGCGGTTTCAAAACAGCTTCAATTGCTGGAAAAGGACTTTGGGGCAGAGCTGATAAAGAAAAACGGAAGGGAGATTATTCCTACGGAAGAAGGATATCTTCTTTACAAGTATGCTAAAAATGTGCTGAGTGAAGAAAATAAAATTTATTCTTTAATACGGAAGGACGATGATAAGCTTCACGGAAATTTAACTGTATATACCAGCTCCATGCCTGCTGATTATTACATACACGATTTAATTATAGAATTTGGCAGCCTGTATCCGGATGTATCATATACAATTAAAAAGATTGATTCCGAAATGGTGTTTAAAAACATCGATGAAGGTTTTACAAGCTTTGGTTTTACAGGGACACTTTCTAAAAATAAAAAAATTAAAAATATTTGCATTGCCGAGGATGAGGTTGTTATGGTTGCTTCATCAGAGAAAGCTAAAGAATTTGATTCGGGAAAAATTAAACTTGATGAGCTTTTAAAGCAAAAATTTATTCTCAGAGAAAAAGGATCCGCAACTTTACAGATATTTGAAAACTATTTGGAGAAAAAACGTATTAAGCTTAATGAGTTAAATATTGTAATTCAAGCAGAAGACAATGAAATAATTAAGAAATTCATTGCTAATAATATGGGAATAGCTGTCCTGCCAAAAAAAGCTGTTGAAAAAGAACTTAATGAAGGCAAAATGTCCATATTGGAATTAAACGGTATGAATCTTAAAAGAAATTTATATTATGTGTACCGTCAGGACAGATATTTTTCGAAAATAGAAGAAAAGTTTAAAGAATTCATGATTGAAAAGCATAAAATAGAAGAATAGGGTCTGGTTTCCCAGACCCTTTTATTTCTTGCTATAAATTGCATCCTTCGTCACATGCACCGAATAGAATTACTAACAATAAGAAGAAGAAAAGTAAGTTTGTTCCACTTTCTCCGCCAACTCTATTGCCTCCGAAAAATCCCATATTTAAACCTCCTTGTTGTTGTTTATGATATTATATGTCTTTATATAAAACAGGTTACTGGGTTTATGAAAGAAAATATTCCTTTACCCATGTGAAAATAGTTGTTATAATGTGAACATACATACCAAAGTATTTGCAGCAGAATCCGGCGAATTTCGGAACTTCAAAAGGTGAATTCCCTGCTATTGCTTAGGAATATAAATTTGAACAGTAATCTACAGGTACTTATCCGATAACTATGAACAGTAATATATTTGTAAGGAGATCCCATGAACGATAAAATAATGATATTAGACGGCAACAGCTTGCTCTTCAGAGCATTTTACGCCATGCCGCCGCTTAAAACTAAAAAAGGACAATATACAAATGCGGTGTACGGCTTTTTAAACATGCTGTACAAGCTTTTAGACACATATTCCCCGGAATATATTTGTGTTGCTTTTGACCCAAAGAAACCAACCTTCAGACATGAACAGTACAAGGATTACAAAGCTACGAGAGCTAAGGCACCGGATGAGTTAATTGAACAATTCCAGCTTATACGAGACGTTCTGGAGATCCATAAAATTAAATGTGTTGAAATTGACGGGTTTGAAGCTGACGACGTGGCAGGAACATTTGCAAGTGCAGCAGAAGAGCAAGGCGTAAGGGTGTATCTTGTTACAAGTGACAAGGACTATCTTCAATTGATAGATGAAAATATAAATGTAATATTGACAAAAAAGGGTGTTACCAATACTGAGGAAATGAATGTTCAGGCAATGTGGGACGCCTATGGTATAAGTTCGGCACAATTTGTGGATTTAAAAGCTCTTATGGGGGATCAGTCCGACAACATCCCCGGAGTGGGAGGCGTAGGAGAGAAAACCGCACTTAAGCTGATTCAGGAATACGGAAGCCTTGACAGCATATATGAAAATATAGACAACGTAAAGGGTAAGCTTAAGGAAAAGCTTGAAACAGATAAAATGCAGGCTTATATGAGCCAGACTCTGGCACGCATCATAAGAGACATTCCGCTGGAATTCAATATCGACGATTACAGAATTCAAAAACCTGATTCAAAAAAACTTTTGGCTTTGTACGACGAGCTTGAATTCAGAACTTTTAAAAAAAGAATAGCCGAGGATAAGTCTGAATCAGAAGAACAAATTTCGATATTTGATAAACAGACTACCGTTTCTGATAAACCTGTGCTTAAAAGTAATGATATCAAGTATATTGATAAGGATGAAGATATTAACGAGGCAGTAAAAAACATACTTGCCTGCAAAAAATTTGGACTTAAAATATTGTTTGATTCAGATAGGGCTTTGTTCGCACAGCCTGTGGCTTTTGGTATCTCAGGTGATAACAGCGTTTACTACATAGACCTTGAAAAAATTGAAGAACAAAAAGCACTGGAAATCTTGAAACCTATTTTTGAAGGGGAAGATGTTCAAGTAACAGGGCACAGCATTAAAAATGAAGTTATTTATTTAATGAAGAAAAACATAGAGCTTAACAATATTTCCTTTGATTCCGAAATAGGGAAGTATCTTTTGGAACCCTCGGAAAGCTCTTATTCTGTTGATAAAATTGCATATGAATATTTGAATATAGAAATTCCTTCGGAAAATGATATTCTGGGGACAGGGAAAAAGAGGCTGTCATTCAAGGAATTGGATTTGGAAAAAAGGAAGAATTATATATATAATTACTTAAGCACCGTAGTAAAAGCTGAAAAACAAGTTACTGATGAAATTGAAGAACTTGGAATGACAGATTTGTTTAAAATCATTGAGCTCCCTCTCATAGAGGTGCTGGCATACATGGAGTTTGTAGGATTTAAGGTGGACATAAATGTTATTGACAGTCTGGGGATTCATTTTCAGGAAAAGATTGCTGTACTGGAAAAGGAAATTTATGAAAAGGCGGGAGAAGGTTTCAATATCAATTCTCCGAAGCAGCTGTCGGTTATATTGTTTGAAAAACTTGGTTTACCTGTAATTAAGAAGACAAAGACAGGTATATCTACTGATGCCGAGGTTCTTGAAAGGCTTAGATCTGAACATGAAATTATTGACCTGATTATTGAATACAGACAGATGGTAAAGCTTAATTCCACATATGTGGAGGGCTTGAAAAATGTTGTGAACAGCGAAACCGGAAGAATTCATTCCTCATTTAATCAAACAATTACTGCAACCGGAAGAATTTCAAGCACGGAGCCTAATCTTCAAAACATTCCTACAAGGACTGAAGAAGGAAGAGAATTGAGAAAGGCTTTTGTAGCAGATGAAGGTTATATTCTTTGTGATGCAGATTATTCTCAAATAGAGCTGAGAGTGCTTGCTCATCTTGCAGACGAACAAAACCTGATTGATGCATTTGCTAATGGTGAAGATATACATACGAAGACCGCATCCCAGGTATTCCATGTAGGCATGGACGAAGTAACCCATGAAATGAGAAGCAGGGCAAAGGCAGTAAATTTCGGGATTGTTTATGGCATAAGCGACTATGGTCTTAGCAGGGATTTAAGTATTCCAAGAAAAGAAGCAAAGCAGTATATTGAGAATTATCTTCATTATTTCGGCAACATTGATAAATACATGAAGGATATAGTTGAGCAGGGAAAAAGGAACGGATATGTGACCACGTATTTCGGCAGGAGAAGAAATATACCGGAGCTTGCATCACGTAACTTTAACATACGTTCCTTCGGAGAAAGAATTGCTTTAAATACTCCTGTTCAGGGAACTGCCGCTGATATAATTAAGGCTGCCATGGTGGGAGTGTACAAAAGATTAAAAAACAATAAAATGAAATCCAGGCTTATACTGCAGGTTCACGACGAGCTTATAATTGAAGCCTATGAGCCTGAACTAAAAGAAGTGAAAAAGATATTAAAAGAGGAAATGGAAAATGTGGTTGATACCTTCAAGGTACAGCTTAAATCTGATGTAAATGTGGGAAGAAGCTGGTATGATGCAAAATAATATAAAAGTTATTATAATTACAGGAAGCATCGGAACCGGCAAATCAACAGCCGTTAATATAATAAAAAACCTTGGATACAAGGTTCTGGATTCAGATAAAATCGTACATGATGGTTATAATAAGGGAGAAGATCTTTATCATAAGGTTGTTGAACGCTTCGGACAGGAAATATTGAACGAAGACAAGTCAATTAACAGACAGGAGCTTGGAAAAATAGTGTTCAATGATGATGAGAGCTTAATGGAGTTAAATAAAATTGTCCATATCTATGTTGCTGAAAAGCTCATGCAGGGTGTAGAAGAATGTAAAGATGAAGTTATATTCCTTGATATTCCTTTAATATTGGAAAAGCTGAAGCAGGAAAAGAAGTATGCCTTGAAGTATGATGAAATATGGCTTATATACGTAAGTCCGGAAACCCAGGTAATGAGACTTAGGCAGCGGGCAATTATGGAAAATAAA
>DHUT01000050.1:0-2702 GCA_002409285.1 Firmicutes bacterium UBA5227
TTGAACAAAAGGTATCATAAATACTAATAATTGCTTGATTGTTAAAAAGTGTATGCCGATAAACATCTTGAAAATGGGTATAAATTTGACGTTTGAAACCTATAAACTTTTTATTGTAATACCTATCAATTAAACAATTCGCAAGATGAATCCTTCTTAATAATTATAAAATTTAAGGAGGATTTTTGTATGCAAAATTTATTTAAGGATTTAGACGATTTTACATTTAATTGTAAAGTTAGGAATTTAAGCGACAAAACTATTAGAAGTTATGAACAGACATTAACACTATTTATTATGTATCTGGAAAGAGAAAAAGAAATTACAAAAACAAAAGACGTAACACAAAAACATATTGTCGAATATATGGACTATTTAAAAGTTAGAGGAAAATATACAGTTGTATCTGATAATTTTTCTTCTACAATAAATAATCCTGAAGCAAGAAATGACTATAATAAAAAAGTTACTGATACCACAATAAATAATTATATTAGGAATATAAAAGTATTCTTCAATTGGTCATTTTCTGAAAAGTTAATAAAAAAAGATATTGTCAAAGATATAAAATTAAAAAAGGTTGATAGAAAACCAAAAGAATTTATTGAAGATATAGAATTTAAACGTTTATTAAATTCATTGGACATAAGCAAGTATCCAGAATTTAGGGACTATACAGTTATTAATTTGCTTTTAGACACAGGTATGCGTATTGGTGAAACATTAGCACTAACAGAGGATGACTTTGATTTTAAGCACAATACAATTGATTTAAGGGCTGATATAACTAAAGGTAAATCCCATAGACAAGTTTATTATTCAAATAATATGGCACAGATATTAAAACGCTGGTTAAATTTTAGAGATAAGTTTATTAATTCAGAATATTTCTTCTGTACTTTGAGGGGAACTCAATTAGACATAAGAAATTTTGAAAAGAATTTAACCAAATACGGAAAAAGAATTGAATTAGATATAACACCTCATCAACTAAGGAATAATTTTGCAAAGCGTTTTTTAATGAATGGTGGTAATATATATAGTTTATCTAAGATTTTAGGACATTCAAGCGTGGAAGTTACAGAACAGGCATATTTGGATTTAACGGATGCAGATATAAGAAAAACATATTTACATTTTTCACCATTAGCAAATATGAAAAGATAATATTAAAGTCATAAATTATTTTTAAATTTGTAAAATTGTGGTATAATATTATAAAATAAATTAAAGGAGTACAGAACATGAAGAAGAGAGTAAAAGATGTTATAATAGGTTTTATAATTGGATGTATGTTGATGACTACTATACCAGCTTTAGCAGATACAGTTTTGCAAAAAATAGATGTTGTTATGAATGGAGTAAACGTAGAAATTGATGGTAAAAAAATAGATAGTAGTTCAATATTATATAATGGTTCAACTTATTTACCATTAAGAACTGTTGCAGAAGCAGTAGGAAAAGATGTGAATTGGAATCAAGATACTATGACGGCAAGTATAGTAGATGAAGATATAGATGTAAAAATTGAGGACGTGAATATGATAAATAATAATATATCTTATGAAGAATTTATAAATATGTTTGATTTGCGATTTTCAATAGATGAAAACGGTTCTCATATTAGACATTTTATATATAAAGGAGATTTATCTTATGAAAATATAAAGGCTATTATGTCCAGTTACGATGAAGAAGTATTAAATTCTTTTGGAAAGCAAGCTATTGAAAATATATTTAGTAATGAAACATATTATGGAGTTGAAAATTTAATTGTATTTTTTAATTATGAGTATTATGAATCTCTTGGTGGTAAAAAAAATATATTAGAATTTGGCAAAAGAGGTTCGGAAGATATAAAAAGTGCATATTATTTTGAAAATAATTAAATAATTATTTATTTTTAGGGCAGTTGATAAAACTGTTCTTTTTTTATTGAGATTTCAATATGTTACGAAATTAAAAAAAATATTACGAAAATTTAAAATAAAGCTTGACAAGGTATTTAGAGTATGCTATAATTTTAAGTGAGGGATTGTATATTTTTATATACACAAATAATCCTAACACTTTTTCAAGGAGGATTTTAATTTTTTTATGCTTTTATTCAGTTGTTCACACTTTTATCAATTTAACTGATTATAACATAACATGATTAGTATGTCAATACTAATTTTACAGAACTGAAATAATTTTAAAACCAAATAAAATGCGAATTTTATAGTAAACCATTATGATAAAACAGATATTTTATCGTAATTAAAACGTTGAAATTTCAACACTTAAAAATTAACAAAATTATTGGAATTATATTAAAAAGAGGGGTAGTTTAAAAATGACAAATCTACAAAATCAAGTACATATGTATTCAATAGATACAAATTACTTTATGACTAAAAAGGAAAGAAAAATATTTGATGAAATTCAATTTTTACGCTTATGTAAAAAAGGTAAAACATTAAAAAAAGAATTACTTGAAAACTATAAAGATAATTATTCTGAAGAAGTTGGAAAATGCAATCATATTATTCTATTAAAAGAAGTAAGAAAAAATTATGTTTCCATTGGTGCAAGTAGAAAGGAACATAAACTCTATAAAGAATATATTAAAAATAGAAATGAAATTAATACAGCCACAGAAGAACTTAAAAATATTATTGACAATAAAGTGATTAGTGAATTAAATAAAAAGCTTAATAATG
>DHUT01000050.1:2953-25313 GCA_002409285.1 Firmicutes bacterium UBA5227
ATGTTTGAAAGCAATTTGACAAGGACATTAGGCATTAAAACCAATAAAGAAACTGAAAGTATAATTGTAATTAGAGTATTACATTATCCAATATTTAAAAACATAGCATTAAACGGATTTAAGTATAAAGGTAAGAAATATGTAATGTTTTCAGCATCTGCTGGCATGATTAGAAATAAAAAGGTAATGTTCATTAAAGAAGATGTACTAAAAGCAAAACAGAATACAATATTTTGTGGCTTAACATTAGATAAGATTAATGAATATGAGGAAAGAAAAATAATTAATGATGTAGAAGTAACTGAAACAGGTATAAATTTAAACAAATATTTAGCTTATACTTCTTTGGTGGCTACTGCAAGTGAAAAATACAAATACTTTAAAATTGATAAAAGTATTGTTGTTGAGGACT
Source organism: Firmicutes bacterium UBA5227 (assembly GCA_002409285.1). GTDB lineage: Bacteria > Bacillota > Clostridia > Tissierellales > Sedimentibacteraceae > Sedimentibacter. The sequence goes on from DHUT01000050.1 coordinate 3,366, forward strand.
TTAAAACAACTATAAATGAATTAGTAGATTATATTGATTATGAAAATTTAGATGAAGAAGAACTATGGACAGTTAAAAGACAACCAATGGATATTGAAATACAAGCTTTTGATGGTGCTGGAATATGTACTGATTACACTGGACAAATTAGATTACCTTTCATAAAAGGACTTATGATAAAATTTGACATACCTAAATTTGTTAAACAAGCAAGGAAAAAAGAAAAAGATGATGCAAGGAAAAATGGTATTAAAATAACTAAAACACAAATAGGAAAAGTTATAGATATATATGGTAAAGAGTATGATATTTTAGAAGATGGAATAAAATATATATTTACTAAATCACAATTTAAAATGTGGAAATATTATGATAGTTGGGACGATTATAAAGAAAAATTCAAAAAATATAATTGTGAATGTTCAAAGGTAAATGAAGAAGAAATTAAGAATGAAAATGCAAGAATTTCATATCAGCCACTTCAAACATTATACGATCTATCAGATGATGAAATATTAGAATTGTTAAAAGATACCAATGAAACAATAGAAAATATTGCAGAGAATAGACAAAAAATGCTTGAAGTAATGGGTGCAACTAAAGAAAATACTAATAAAGATTTTTTTCAGAAAGCTTTAATGTTATATCCTCAACTATTGAATGATGTTCATTGTAGGGAAGTTATTAAAGATATTAAAAAAAGTTTAATTAATGATACAAGACAAGGTAAATTCAAAATTGATAAGTCAAGATATGGTTTTATATTACCAGACCCCGTTTGTTTCGCTGAATGGTTATTATTACATAAAGAAAATCCAAAAGGGTTATTAAGTAAAGGTGAAATATCTTGTATTCAATTTGAAAATGATGAAGAATTATCATTGTCAAGAAGCCCTCATTTAAATTTTAGTCATTGTATTAATAATAATGTTATCAATGATGAAACTAATAAATGGTTTAAAGCTAAAGGGGTATATGTTAGTTGCTATTCAATGGATTCAGAAATATTAAAAAATGATTATGATGGTGATGAAGCATTAATTATGAATAATAAGACTATCATTTCATCAGCAAAGAGAATAATTAGAGAAAGAGATATAGTTCCATTGAGTTATAATATGGAAAAGGGAAACTTAAACAAAGTCAATGCAGAAAACTTATACAATGCAATGATTGAAAGTTATAAGGGTGGTAAGATTGGATTAGTTTCAAATTCTCTGACTAAATTATGGAACTGTGGAAATATAACTGATGATGTAATAAAAGCAATTAACTTTTTAGCGTTTGATGCAAATGTAGAGGTTGATTATGCAAAAACTTTATGGAAACCATATAAATCAAAAAATATGAATAGTTTTTTAAGACGATATACAAATGCTAAACTGCCACACTTCTTTATGTACATAAGAGATAAACATAAAACAGAAAAACAAGTAGCAGAAATAAACAACAGTACAGTAAATAAATTATTAGAATTAGTATGTAATAATAGAGTAAGATTTGGTGCTAAAAATTTAGGAAAATTTGATTATAAAAATTTATTATCCAACAAACAAAAGGATATTGACACTTCTACAGTTACAGCACAATCAATAATTAATAAGTTTAAAGAATTAAATCAAACTAAAAAATTTAATACTAAAGAAGATACGGAAGAAAAGAATAATTATGTATATTACCATATAAAGAATGAAATGTTAAATATTTTTAAAGATGAAAAATATATAGTTGATGTATTGGTTGAATATTTCTTTAATAAAGAAGAAACAAAAAATAAAAGAACATTATTCAATACATATGGGAAAATAATTTATGAAAACATTAGGAAAAACATTAATCCAAAAGTGAAAATTTGTGAAAACTGTGGTGTAGAAATCATAAAAACGAATAATCGTATTAAATATTGTTCTGTATGTGCTGAAGAAATTAACAGAGAAAAAACAAGAAATAATAAGAAAAGTATAGCAGTTTGATTTAGGGAATGGTTTGCGTAACGCTTGCTATTACTTGGTTATATGGATTGTATTACAAAATCGTAACAAATGATTTAGTCGGTTTAAGCGTAACTTTATATTTTCAAGTAACTTATTTAATGTGTCTTAGGGGGGAAGGAAAATAGTTTTCCTAAATGTAATATAAATTAATATACTTGCGTTTTAAAAATGCTACATCAACAATATATTATGTTCCCCTATTCTTTTTTTTTAGACACTACAAAGAGTTTCAAGCAAAGCTATGTCTCGAATGAGTAAATACACCATAAGGCATATAACTTTAGTTTTAGGGTTAATTTAAGGACAAATAAGCCTTAAAAGTAGGTAAGCAAATAACAATACACCATTAAGCACTTATCAAATAAGATTGGTGCTATTTTTATGCAAAAAAATAATTATAAGGTGAGGTAAAAAACATGAGTGGTAAGAAGTACATTTACAATTTTGAACAAGCTAACTTTTTTATGGAAGAAGGGGTTAGGTGTTTAGGCACAGGGAAACATAAACAAACTGGAAAGGTATTTTATATATTTGGTTATTATGAGTGCCAGCCAGCTTACGAAAAATGGAATAATAGAGAACATTAAAATTTAGAGTGATGAAAGGGAAATAGAGTGATGAATATTGATAATTTAAAATCAAGAGAAATAAAAGAATATAAAAATTATATAGAATTGTGTAAAATTTTAGAAATCCCAAATACAAGGGGAAATACTAAAGTTGCATATTTAAAGGAATTGGCAAGATATTGCAATTTTTATAATCAAGGGTATAAATTTATTATTGATGAATTTTATGATACACCAATACCAAAGGAAGAAAATAGAGGTGGTTCACGCAATAATAAATATTCCAATTATTTGGACAACTTAATTATTAAAATGTTACTTGATAACAATAAAAGCATTGAAGCAACATTTACAAAAATATTTAGTGAATATACTCCTTTGTTTTCCAATGGGTATAAATCATTTACATTACAAAATTATGAAAAGTTAGCAGAAAAATATGATACAACTGAATCATTATTGAATTTATATTATAATAAAACAAGAAATAAAGTATCTCAAAGTTTTGTTTCTGCATTAAATAGGTTGCAAAAGCAAAATATTATTAAATGGAATGATATTTTAGTAGTTAAAATAGGTTCTAAGATTGAAACAGTAAATCCAGATGATAAACTATATAAAGAAATAAAAGAAGTTGAAAAAGAAACCAGCAAAGAACTTGATAAAACAATGTATGAAATTTGGGGAAACGCTGAAGATAAAGAAATATTATTAAATTCCATTGAGAAAAAGTTGCATGTAACTAACTACTGGAAACAGTATAGTATAACTTTAATTGCTAATGTAAAATATCCAACTACAGATATTAAAGATTTAAAAAGGTTATATATTATAAGCATCCACAAAGGAATAATTAATAAGTCATATAAGAATGGTTATTGTGAATTATTTTATCCATATATGGCAGAAAGACATATTAAAGCAATATTACAATTAGATAAAATGTTGTGGTTAGGTGAAGAAATATTTGATGATAAAAATTATGAATTTGATAAATTAAATATAAAGAAAACATTTAATGATAAACCAATTGAAGAAAATGAAGTTGCTATATCAGATGATGAAGTGGAATATCCATTTTGAAATAACTATATATCGCAATTGCAAAGAACGCAATTACTCTTGCATCCTTGCCTGAAGTCAAGTCTGCATAATATAATTTAATATAATTTAATATTAAATATAATTGTGGAACGTTTTGAAACGATATATACTTAATACTATATATCTATTCAAACTGTTCCACAATTAAAATAATAAAATATATTATGTGAATGGCAAGTGTTTTTTTGCCATGAACGAGAGTACAAGACGGTTTTCCTTGTACGATATATAGTATTTTCAATAAGTACATAATATAACGTTTGCAATAATATGTAATATATGGTAATATGTTGTCAAAATATATTATATGGGGGTACTAATAAATGTTTGAATACAAAGTAAAAGTTTTTAATGGTGACTTTTATCCAGCTAATGCGGATAGATTAGAAAGTATTTTAGATGAAAACGGACGTGATGGCTGGGAATTAGTAAATATAATTCCTCAAATTAAAAGTAACAGTTCATCTGGTGAAGATTTGACTTGTGTTGAAAAAGTAGAAGTAGGATATAATATATTAGTTTTTAAAAGGGAAAGAGATTAAAAAGTAAAATGATTAAAGGAACTCTTAACAGGGTTCTTTTTTTATGCAAAAAAATAAATAGAATGGAGAAATAATATGTTTAAATTTAAAAGTAAAAGAAGTAGAAAGTTAAGTGATATGTCATTATTATTGGATGGTATATCTGATGATATTGATGATATAAAAATTGATATTAGTGAACTGCATGAATCAGTTGCTGAAAGTTTGCGACTAACATTAGATATACAGGAACAATGCCAGCAGATAATTAATATGATGGAAAAGAATAAAGGTGAAAAAAATGAATGATAGAAAAGTTTACTCATTGAACAAGATTGCATTTTTAATATCTGCTGGTGCTAATGTTGATTTAGTATTGGATAAAGATAATAAATGTTACGGATTAATTGAAGATGAAATAACAGATCTGCTGATGCAGTATAAAAAAAATAAGGAATTACAAATGTTTTTGCACTCATATCAAGAAATAAGAGAGTTTATAAAAGAAAATAAAAATATCAAATAGGAGATACCGTTATTGGTATCTTCTTTTTAGTTAAATTAAAAGAAGATAAAAGATAATAGCTAAACTGCAAGTACCAATTTAATTGGTTTGTGGTAAAAATGCAATATGAATATAAAAGAGATGTTAACTGGAAAAAAGATTTAGAGATAGGAAGTAAACAGGAAAGTAAATTTGAAACATTTATGAAATCGTTTGGTTATGTTGTAGAAGATGTTAGTAAAATTCCAGAGTATCAAGATATGGATATTGATTTTAAAGTTACTAATACAAAAGACATATGCAATTTATTTGAAGTTAAGCAAGATAAAACTCTGGTTAAGTTTGGATATGATAGAAGAAGATTATGTATCGAAGATATATCAAGTATCAAGGATAGATATAATAATGTTGTCAATACAAATGGATGGTATCGTAAATGCAAGGCGGACTATCTTGTAATTGGAAATTCTGAAGCTGAAATGTATATGTACAGATTAGCTGATGTTAAGGAATACATTGATTTGTTTGCTGGCAATGATAGTATAATTCATTATTATCAGTTGGGAAACTCAATGATTCATGGTGTATATCAACAAAAGTTTGACAAATGGTTGATAGATAATAACAAGATATGTAAAGTATTTTATTTGGATAGTAATAAATGTATTAGTAGAAAGGATGTGAAATAAATGCCTAAATTAAGAGGTGCTGATGGTAAGTATAAACCAATCACAGGGTTAAGTAATGAACAATCACAAGCTATATTTATGTTAGTGTATGGTGATTATAAATATAATAAAGATATATATGAGGAATTAAACGTTCCTAAATCAACATTTTACCATTGGTTTACGCAAGATTTATTTGTTGAGGAATTAACTAAAGCAAGAAATGCAAAGTTTAAAGAAATGAGTAATAAAGCATTGAAAAAGCTTGATGAACTATTGGATAGTCAAGATTCAAGAAGTGCTATAAGGGCTGTTGAGATGGTATTAAAAGAAAATAATCACTTGCGAGATAAATTAAACTTGGATGTCAACACCAAACAAGAAATTAGAATAAGTTTGGTTGATGACGAAGAAGAAACAGAGGAATAGTTGATTAAATGGTTGAAATTGGGAATGTATAGAGTATTCATTGATATTTAGCATTAATTTTAATAATTGGTAATGTTTAACATGAGTTTGTCGCAAAACACTATTTTTACGACATATAATACATATTATAGTAAGTAAATTAAAACGGTATAAACATTGGAATTGCAAGGTGTATATTGATTACTTGAAATATGCCTTGCTTTTTGTGTTTAAATGAATATGATATACAGTCAAAATTGCAAGGTTTAAATGTATATTTATTAGGATAAAAGCAAAGTTTTATCATACGGGTTACCCCTTTTAAAATGGAAGGCTTGTATAGTAGTTAAAAATTCAATCACAGACGGTTTTTTCCCCTTGTTAATCATTCAAAATGAATGTTTAAAAATTTAACCTTTACACCCTTATTAACAAAAGTTAATCCTTAATCAAGTAAATACACAACCAATATACAAACGTTCGCACATGAAAGCGTAAAGACGTGTACAGGGATTTTAAAATATATAATATGCTTAACTAAAACGCACTACAATCAATTTAAACAAACGCAATTATCCAATCAAGCAATTACTCAACCAACAACCAAACTTAATAATTCACCCCTAAAACAAGCCAATAAGGTAAGTAAAAGGGGTAACAAACAAGGCAGACATTGAAATATATGTTTGTCTTTTTTTATGTAAAAAGTAGGTGAAGAAAATAAATATTAAAATAGATAAAAATGTTTTTAATGAAGCATATCTTCCTTATATGTTCGATTATTCTAATAAAGTAGAAGTATATTATGGTGGTGCAGGTTCTGGAAAATCCCAGCATTGTGCTTATAAAATTTTATGCAAAGCTTTACAAAGCAAAAGAAAAATTTTAATTATAAGAAAGATTTCAGCAACTTTAAAAGATAGTGTTTGGCAACTAATGTTAGATGCATTATCATTTTTTAAAATATATGATGACTGTAAAATAAATAAAAGCGAATTGAAAATAGAGTTAAAAAATGGTTCAGTTTTTCTATTTAAAGGCTTGGATTCTGAAAAAATTAAATCCATACAGGGAATCACAGACTGCTTTGTGGAAGAGGCAACAGAACTAACATTCGATGAGTTTACACAAATTAAGCTTAGAATTAGAACTCGTACACCTAATAACCAAATTCTGTTGGCTTATAATCCGATTGACCGTAACAATTGGTGTTTCGATGCTTTCCACAATTCAGAGACTAAAGATAATTCTGTATTTCTTTTAAAGACAACTTATAAAAATAACCGATTTTTACCACAAGATTATATAGATGAATTAGAGAAGATGAAAGAAACCAATCCATATTATTATCAAGTATATGCTTTAGGTGAGTTTGGTTCGTTATCAAAAACTGTGTATTCTAATTGGAAAGTAGAGAAATTAGATATGCAAGAATTATTGAAACAGGATTTAGAACTTTGCTGTGGAATTGATACAGGTTTTAATCATGCGTATGCGATTTCTATTTCTCTGGTGGACAAAGAAAACAAGATTATTTACGTAATTTCAGAAATGTATAAACGTGGGATTACCAATCAAGATGCTTATGAATGGATATGTAATAATGGATATGGTGCTAATCAATTTATTGCAGATAGTGCATCTCCACGTGATATTGAGGAATTAAAACGTATGGGATTAAGGGTTAAAGGTGCAAAAAAAGGAAGAAATTCTGTTCGTAATGGAATAATGCGTATCATGGATTTTTCAGTTGTAATAGATGAATCGTGTACTAACTTTATACAGGAAATTATGACATATGCTTGGAAGAAAGATAAAAACGGAAACTATACCGAAGAAACAGTTCGAGTAGGGGACGATTTGATGGACAGTTGGCGTTATTCACTTGAAAATGTATTAGGGAAAAAGAAGGTTAAGTTTCTGACTGTAAGAATTTAAAATAAAAAAGGATGTGAACAAATGTTTTATATAGATAAAGATACTGAATTGACAACAAAGCATTTACAAAAGTACATAGAAATTTTCAGAACACAACATTTACCAAAGCTAAAAATTAATAAAGCTTACCACGATGTAAAGAATCCATCTATTACAAATCGTACTGTAGTTGATGAAACACAGCCAAATAACAAGATAGCAAATCCGATTATTCGTTATGTAAATGTTATGTTGACAAATTATTTTATGGGAAAGCCTGTAAGTTACATTATTAAAGATGAAGAACTTGCAACAATTATTTCAGCAAATAATAATAAAGAAAATCCTCATAACTTTAATTTAGCAATGGACTGTTCTATATATGGAATGGCATATGAATTGCTATACCTTAACGATAACAAACAGCTAAATTTCAGTAGAATTAATCCAGAAACTGTAATACCTATTTATAGTAATGAAATTGATGGTGAATTATTATATGCTATTCGTTTCTGGGAAGATACAGATATACTAACTGATAAAACAACAACTAATGTTGAATTATATTCCAATGAGGATATTAAGATATTTAAAGAAGTAAATAAAGCATTAACACTAAAAGAAGTTAAAAAGCACTATTTCAAGATGTGTCCTATTAATATATTTAAAAATAACAAGGAAATGACTTCTGATGGTCAACCAATTCAAAAGTTGGTTGATTGTTATGATTTTGCTACAAGTGATTCTTTAAACAATTTTGATAGCATAAATAATGCCTATTTATGTATATATAACTCTGGTTTTTTATCAGATGAAGATTTAAACCGTATGAAAAGTAATAGAATATTCGCTATTGATAGTGGAGATGGTAGTCAATCAAAAGTTGAATACATAACTAAAAATAACGCTGATATGGAAAGTGAAGTATTCAAACAAAGAGTTGAAAACGATTGGAAAAGATTTTCTTATGTTGCAGACCTTGAAAGTATTTCAAAGAGTCACGTATCTGCTACCTCAATTCGCAATGGTTCATTTGGAGTGGAATCCATCACAACATTGAAGGAAAATCAATTTAGAACTTCTTTAATGAGAAGGTTGCAAATTATTTGTAATGTTTACAATTTGTTTGGTGCTAATTATAATACAGAAAATATTAAGCTGATATTTTTGCGAAATATTCCACAGGACTTAGGAAATATCGCAGACGTAATGTCAAAAATGACTGGAATTATAAGCAATAAGACAATTTTGCAAAACATTCCATTTGTACAAAATGTTGATGAAGAATTAAAACAGCTTGAAGAAGAAAAGAAATTAAACTACCACAATGAAAACGAACAAAATAATAACCAAATAATTCAAGATAATTAATCACCTTTGATGGTGTTTTTTTATTGTCTTTTAGTATCAGACATTAAAGAAATACTTAAATTCCACTTACGAGGGGAATAACAAATTAAAAATAAAATGAAAAGGATGTGCCACTTACGAGGGGTACAAGGTGAAAAAAATGGAAGAAAATAAAGACGTTAACGTTAATGAAAATAAAGATAATAAAGATAATGACACGATAACACTAAGCCAACAAGAATTAGACAAACGAATCCAGCAAGCACTTTATGTTAATTCTCAAAATGAAAAAAAGAAATATGAAAAGGAATTACAAAAACAGAAAAGCTTAATGGAAATGGATGAACAATCCCGTTTAGTTGAAGAAAAAAAACAGCTTGAACAACAATTAGCTGATATTCAATTTACTAATTTAAAATATGAAACTGCAAAAGTTTTAAATAATAAGGGAATGAGTGCAGAATTTGTAGATTTTGTAATTGGTAATGATACAGAAACAACTCAACAAAATATTGAAAAATTAGATAAATTATTTAAAAAGGCAGTATCAGAAGAAGTTAGTAAACGAGTTACTTCAACAACTACAAAGAACAGTAATAACTCTAATAATAATGGAATTACAAAAGAACAATTTAGAAAAATGAGTATTGCTGAACAAAGTGAATTATTTAGAAACAATCCAGAAATTTATAAACAATTAACTAAATAAAAATTATATTTGCACTTGAAAAATAGTGCTTTTTTTATGCAACAAAACAAATAAAAAAGAAAAAATAAAAAGGATGGTAACAAAAAATGGCAACAGTACACACATTATATGAAAATATCGTATTAGAAAATAAATTTACAAGTCTGTTAAACACAGAACTTGAAACAAGAGGTTTAATGGAATTGGATTACTCTTTAGCAGAATCCGCAGGACTTAGAAAAACTATCAATAAATACACATACACTGGTTCAGTGGAAAAGTTGGCTAAAGGTGCTAAAAATACAACTAAAGGTGTTGTTACATTCGTTCCTGTACATCATGATGTAGAACGTTTTCAATCCACAGTTGAATTTAATGATATGGATGTTATGCAAGACCCTAATATCATTGAAGTTTCAATGAGGGGAGAAGTTGATTTACAAACTAATAAAATAAATGACTTATACTTTGCAGAATTAGCAAAAATATCTAATACAGGTACTTGGGCAAAAGATACAACTTTCTCTTATGATACAGTAGTTGATGCATTAGCAACTATAAACAGAGAAGTAGAAGAAGGAATGTTTATTATTATGAATAACGCACAACGTGCTGAAATTCGTAAAGACCCTGATTTTAAAGCATCAAGACAAGGTGAAATACTATACAAAGGACAATTTGGAGATATAAGTGGCTTACCTGTACTTTTCAGTAAATTAGTTCCTGTTAATACAGTTTACATTACTGCTAAAGACCAAATAAAGTTTTTCGTGAAGGCAGAAGGAAGTGTAGAACAGGATAGAGATATTGAAACTAAAGATAATACTGTTGTATATGAAAGACATGGTGTTATAGCTTTAGTTGATGATACAAAGTCAATTAAATTAACACAAGCAACAGCATAAATAATTTAGGGGTGGGGAAACTCACCCTATTTTTTTAATATAAAAAGGGGTGATTAAATGGCTATACAAGAAAATATTTCCACTCTAACTGGATTTACAGATACAGCAAAAATTGGAATAATTATAGAACTGACAACAAAAGAAATAGAGAACTACACCAAAAGAATATATGATGCTTTAACTATGGATTCTGTATTAACTGAAATGGTAATATTTAAAGTGCAAAGGTTAGGAAATGAATCGACTAAATCACTAACATATAATGATACAACTCAATCATTCCTAACTGACTACCCAGCTTACATAATTCGCCAGTTGGATGAACTCAAAAAAAGGGTAAGATTACTATGATAGCAAATAAAATATTAGAAACTAAACTAATAAATCAATATGATAAGATTTACTCTATATTTGCACAGGATAACGTCTTAAAACTTAATTTAAACAATGATAACATCATTCAAGGGCTAATACAAGACGCAAAAGGAAACAACGTAAATTCGACCTATAAAAAGGAAATATTAACACCATATGGAACATTATCCAATGGTGATTATATTACTCATACTTATATATCAAATGGTGTTGAAAAAAGCATTAACTATATATGTGAAAGTGAAGTAGATAAAGAAATAGGATGTGAAAAATTTTTCCTATTACAGTGTCCACTAAGCATTAATATATTCGATTGGAATTATAGTGATATAAAAACGTATCCAATAAGTCTAAAAAATAACACAGCAAGTTTAGCAATTAAAGAAAGTGCTATTATGATAACAAATAATTCAAGCTTTGAAATCATAATAAAGTATGATGAAAATACAAGAAGTTTTGTTCAAGGGGATAATATAATTAATGGCGTAAAACATTCTTTAATATCAAGGGTACTTATTGATAAAATGCCTTTCAATCGAGTAGGTGCAAATCACTTAATAAACAAGGGGATATTAGTTATAAATATTGAAAATGGTATGCCAGATCAAAATTATGATAATTTAGACTTACAAGTTGCTGACTATTGGAAACATTATATTGAACCAATTGATTATAACAAATTAATTGATGATGAAATGTTGAAATATGAGGTAAATGCTAATGTACCAAAAACAAGATTATCTAATGAAATCATAATTGACATAGTTAAAAAGCTAAAATATGGACAAACTGCAAATGAAAGTGTAAATGTTGTAGTATCAGAAGTTGGGACAAATAACTTACTTACTTTAAATGATGGTGTTGTAAGACTTACAAGTCAATTACCTTTTGAAAGTGAAATAAATACCACTACAGCAACATTAACATTTTCTGCTGGTGGGGTTAGTAAAACATTATTAGTTAATGTAACTATTGAGAAACAAGATATAGTAATTACAGATGAAGATATTGTAATTGCTGAAATGCCTAAATATGAGATTACAGCTTTTATTGGTAAAGATGTTATTGCTGGCGAAAATATAAGTTCATTAATATTAAAACTTAAAGACGGACAAATTGCAAATCCAGAAGTTGATACTTATATATCTTATGTAGATACTGACAATTTATTAACTTTAACTGGTAGAGTAGCAACTTTAACTGATATAATTCCAGCTACAGCAACAGATAATGAAACAGTTGCAAATATATCATTTGTAAAGGGTGAAGTATTGAGGACATTATCAGTATTTGTTACCATTGAAAAGCAAGATGAACAATCAGCACCAGACTTAACTATAACAGAAGATAATGGTTATGAAGATTTACCAATAGGTGAAACTAACACTTATACCATTAATACAACTGATTATGTAACTTGGAGTATTACCAATGTAAATGGTGCTTTAACATTAGATACAACTGCGGGAAGTAATAAATGTTCTGTTACTTGTGCAAATGCTACTAAGCATATAAATAAGCAAGAAACGTTGACAGCTACAGTAAATGGCTTTAATTATACTTTTATAGTTCTTATTGTTGGTTTAATTTAAAGGGGGTGGAATTTTATGGATTGGAATTTAGCGATTGAAACATTTGGTTTCCCTATAGCAGTAACTATTGCTTGTGGATATTTTATATGGAAGATGTATAATAATATGGTATCAGAAAATGCTACAAGGGAAGAACGCAATTATAAAATGTTGGAAAAGTTCTCTGTTAGTATAGAAAAGTTCGCTGACGTTCTTGAAAATTATGAAAAAAAATTATCAACTATTGAAACAGATGTGAAAGAAATTAAAGTGATAGTAAATAAATAGTTTACATAATTCGACATAATAAATACAACTGTTTTTATTTTAAAGACACTATAAAATTAATAAACTTGACATAAAAGTATAAATAATATATAATTTTGCATATCAAATAAACCTATAAACTATAAAAACCAAACCGATAAACTATTTTAAAACACGTTAAAATTAAGAAGGATTTATTGGAAGAATATTACAAAGGAAAAAGTGAAAAACGTTCAAAATTAGCCATTGAAACTATTAACAACATATTTGGATATACAATTCACAACAATAAAGGTAAGCCAACAAATTCAGAATTTATTGCAATGATAGCAGATAAACTGCGCCTTGAACAAAAGGTATCATAAATACAATAAAATACAGAAATAAGCTTGACAAAACTACTTATTATAATTACAATTAAGCGGACACATACATTGTGTAAATGAAGAAAAATTGCATAAATAAGGAGGCAATTTTGAATACTGAAATAACCGTTAAAAGTGAAAAAATATTTGAAGGTAAAATAATAAATTTAAGGGTGGATACGGTTGAGCTTGAAAATCAAAAATATACAAAAAGAGAAATTGTTGAGCATAAAAGTGCATCAGCCATCATTGCAATAACAGAAAAAAATGAATTGCTTTTAGTCAAGCAATACAGAAAAGCTGTGGAAGACTTCCTGTATGAAATTCCTGCGGGAATATTAAACATTGCCGAAGAGCCTATTGAATGTGCCTTAAGAGAGCTTAGGGAAGAAACAGGTTTTGAGGCAAAAAAGATAAAAAAAATATATGAATTTTATACTTCTCCGGGATTTTCCAATGAAAAAGTTTATTTGTTTAAAGCAGAGGAGCTGACATTCACTTCAACAAACTTTGATGAGGACGAATTTGTAGAGACAATTTACGTCACCAGGGAAGAAGCAACAAAGATGATTGAAACAGGCAGAATCATGGATTCAAAAACCTTACTTGGAATGCAGTATTGGCTCAATTCATGAACTTTGTAATTTAATATTTGCGAATTAAACCTCCTGTACGGGCATATATTGTATAAAGCTTTCAGGAGGTTTTTTATGAATAATGTACTAAAGAAATTAATTCAAACAGAAAACAAAAGATTCTTATCTTTATTGCTCATTTTAGTTATATCTCTAATACTTTCGGCTATAATTTATCTTGCCGCCGGTCAAGGCAACATGACAAAAATTAATTATGAGAGCATAAATAACATGAGCTTCAACGAAGTTTTTAGAATGATGATAAAAAGAAACCTGCTATACTTTATTGTAATCATTGTTCTGACCATAATGGGACAGGGTAAAATCATCAACGGATTATTTGGATTTGTCTGCGTTTACTATGGGCTGTCAGTAATTTATTTAATCAGGACACTGAAAATGGATACCACTTACTTTGTCATGACATTTATTGACTATTTTATTTTTTTCCCAATTCTTTTTTATTTTACATTTATTTCAAGTTCAATCTCAAAATATACGAAAAAAACAAAAAACATAGAGACTATTTCCCATAAGTTTGATATAATTGTAAGCGGATATATAAAACTGTCCTTAATGTACATTCTGATTGTAATAGCCTACAGCCTTGGCTACAGTTATTATATTTTAATATTAAGCAGATTGTTGGTGAAATAATGGATAAAAATATTGAAAGCTATAAGTCATATCTTAATTCAAGAAATTTAAGCAATAATACAATAAGCTCATACATATATGACATTAACAGTTTCGGAGAGTATCTTAATCAGGAATATGGACTGGAACTGACAATGACAAGGAAGGCTCATATACTGACATATCTTGTGAATCTTCAAAAACGCGGCAAGAGTTCTTCAACAATATCAAGGACAACTTCCGCTTTGAAGAATTTTTTTGATTTTATGAAAAAAGAGAAATTAATTGAGGACAACCCTGCCCTCAGCATTCACACTCCCAAGCAAATTAAGAAGGCACCGGCATTTTTATCTGAGGATGAAATAAATCTGCTGATGAATCAGCCTGGCGTAAACTCTTTCAAGGGAAGCAGAGATTCAGCTATATTGGAATTGCTGTATTCATCAGGCATTAAGGTCAGTGAACTAATTAATATTAAAATAGAAAACGTCAATTTAAATACAGATATAATAAGTATTAAAGGTTCAAAGGAAAGAATAGTTCCATTAAGCAACTATGCCAGGGATGCAATACACAATTATTTACTTAACTTCAGGAATATAAAAAGTAAAGAGGATAATGAATTCCTGTTCGTAAATATATCAGGAGAACCCATATCCCGCCAGGGAATTTGGAAAATACTTAAATTATATGAGAAAAAAATGAATATGAAAATGGAACTTTCGCCTCAAATTTTAAGAAACTCTTTTGCCGTACACCTTCTGTCTCACGGTGCTGATTTGGGAACAGTACAGGAACTGCTGGGACTAAGCAGTTTTGCTGCAGCTCAAAATTATTTAAACAGTGTTGAATTTAAATCGCTTGAGGTGTTTAAAAAGACATTTCCGAGAGTATAATATTAATAAAGAAAATATCTGAACAACAGCGTAAAACATTTAAGATAAGAGGAGAAAATTATGATTAACAGAGTTGTTTTAATTGTGCTGGACAGCGTGGGGGTGGGAGAACTTCCTGATGCTGGGGAATATGGCGATACCGGAAGTAACACCGTAAAAAATATATATAAAAACATTAAAAACTTTTCACTGCCTAATTTAGAGAAATTGGGTTTATTAAACATTGACGGATTTGAGGATTTAAGAAAATCAAGAGAATATACAGGAACAGTGGGTAAATGCAAAGAAAAATCAAAGGGCAAAGATACCACAACAGGGCATTGGGAAATAAGCGGATTGGTGCTTGATAAGCCGTTTCCAACCTACCCCGACGGATTTCCGGAAGAAATCATTAAAGAATTTGAAAAACGTACCGGCAGAAAGGTAATTGGAAATTATCCTGCATCAGGAACCGAAATCATCAAGGTTTTAGGAAACGAACATGTGGCAACAGGCAATTTAATCGTGTATACATCTGCAGACAGTGTATTCCAGATAGCAGCCCACGAAGAAGTTGTTCCTCTTGAAGAGCTCTATAATATTTGTTCAATTGCAAGAAAACTTCTTCAGGGAGAGCACGGAGTAGGAAGGGTTATTGCAAGACCATTTATTGGTACAGAAGGAAACTATACAAGAACAGAAAACAGAAGAGATTTTTCATTGCTGCCTACCTCAGATACAATGCTTGACTATTTAAAGAACAACGGTATGGAAGTATATGCAATAGGCAAAATCGAGGATATTTTTGCAAATATGGGAATCACACGGTCAAACCATACTCACAACAACGAAGAAGGTATAGAAGCTACCTTAAATGTAATGAAAGAAGATTTCAAAGGTCTGATTTTTACCAACCTTGTTGACTTTGACATGATTTACGGTCACAGAAACAACGTGCAGGGTTATGCAGATGCCTTAAAATATTTCGATGACAAGCTTCCCAAAATAATTGAAGGCTTAAAAGAGGATGACATCCTCATAATTACCGCCGACCATGGCTGCGACCCTACAACGGAAAGCACGGATCACTCAAGAGAGTATATTCCTCTAATTATCTACGGTAAAGATATAAGAGAAAACAACAACCTTGGAATTCTTGACACATATGCTTCCATAGGCAAGACAATACTGAATATTTTTGATATTGAAAACAGTATTGAAGGAACCAGCATGCTGGGAAATATACTGAAATAATTTTTCAGGAAATAGACTGTTTAACAAATAATTCGACATTAAACACAGGTGACAAGGGGACGGGGTTGTTGTCATCTAAATTAGTATACAAATATTACTGGCATGAAATGGCACATGCATTTTTTGGAACTTTTTATCTATGCAAAACGTCTATATATATAACAAATCGTTATGAACCGAATCAAGCACTAAGATTTGGTTTGTTGAAGTTCCGCCTCCGGAATATTCATAAGCAACAGTCCAATGTTCATCTGTTGGTCTATATCCTATCATATGAACCAAAACAGGTTTTTGCAAGCTGATTTGCTCTCTTATTTTGGTTAAATATCCAGCCGGAGTTAAGCCTTTGATTTGAACGGTTGAGAAGTATTTTGCACTTGGCCACTTAACACCCACGGTTTCGTCATACCAGATTATATCCATTTATTGTGTACAATGATATCACATATTTCCCTATGACCTATTATGACAGTCGGTTCTTGAATCTCAAAACAGAGTGGAATACAACAATGGGTTTAAAGATATCTAAAGCCAATGAATCAAGTGGATATATAAATGATATAACAAAGATTAAACATCCAGCCACAATAAAACCTACAGTTGCAGGTTTTGATATTTACATTAACAACAAAAAAATAGATAATGAAAATGAGACATACCCATTACTAATATATAAAGATATCACTTACTTTCCAATGACATGGAGATTTGGAGTTGATGAATTTGGCTGGGATTATAAATATACAAATGATGCCGGACTGCAAATAAATTCTCGGTACTAAAAACAAGTTTTGTTACTATTCACATTGAGGTATATATCAAGTAAATGTGGTTATTATAATTCGTAAAAGGAGGTAGTTTTTATGAAGAAAAAAATAGCCATATTTTTTATAATGTTGTTGATTGCAAATATGATGGTTGTCCCGGCATATGGCATAGAAGCCGAGAGTCTTCAGTCTCGTGCGGCAATTTTAATAAACGGTGATGACGGGCAGATTCTTTTTGAAAAAAATGCAGATGATAAGATGCCGCCGGCAAGTATAACCAAGATTATGCTTTTGCTTTTAATTTCAGAGCGGATGGAAAATGGTGAAATAACCCTTGACCAGGAGCTTACTGTTTCGGAGTATGCTTCCGGTATGGGAGGCAGCCAGATATACCTGGAGGCTTATGAAACTCAGACAGTTGAAAGTATGCTTAAAGCCATATCAATGCGTTCTGCAAATGATGCTTCGGTTGCCATGGCAGAGTTTATGTTCGGTTCGGAGGAAGGCTGTGTTAAGGCAATGAATGACAGGGCGGTAGAACTTGGAATGAACAATACACATTTTGTAAATGTTACGGGTCTGCCTGAAGCAGATCATTTAACCACAGCACATGACATAGCAATAATGACAAAAGAGTTACTTAAATTTAATTATGTAAATCAATATATGCTTACTTGGATGGATTCGGTATATGTGGGAAAGGAAAAAGACTCAGAACAGGTGCTGGTTAATACCAACAGGCTGATTAACAATTACGAAGGCCTTTTAGGAGGCAAGACAGGATATACAACTGAAGCCAAGTATTGTTTATCGGCGGCAGCAAGACGTAATGACACAACTTTGATTGCTGTTGTCCTGGGATGCGATAACACTAAAATAAGGTTCAATGAAATTACAAAGATTTTGAATGAAGGTTTTGCCAATTACAGAAACCTAATATTCCACAAAAAAGGGGATATTATTTCGACTTCTCCGGTATATTGCGGAAAAGAGGACATTTTTAATGTGGTGAGCAAGGAAAATATATTTTATTTTACAGAAAGTAATTGCAAGGCGGAGGATTTTAATTTAGAATATGTTATAGACGAAAATTTAAAAGCACCTTTAAGTAAGGATGTGGCAATAGGAAAAGCGATCCTTTCCAAAGACGGACAGATACTGGGAGAGTTTGAGCTATATCCCGAAAAAGATATCGAAAAAGAAGGGCTGTTTAAATTTTATCTGAACAACGTATTGGAAACCATAATAAAGTAAGAGGATAAGCAATGGATTACTCTGTAAGTTTGAATGTGTTTCAAGGTCCTTTTGAGCTGTTGTACCACTTGATAGAAAAAAAGGAAATTGACATATACGATATTCCCATATCTGAGATAACAGACCAATATCTTGAATATTTAGACCAGATGATGCAGTTCAACATGAATGTGGCAAGCGAGTTTATTTTGATGGCGGCAACTCTTATAGAAATAAAGTCTCAAATGCTTTTGCCTGCAAAGGAAAAGGAAGAAGATCCAAGGCAGGAGCTGGTCGACAGGCTTTTGGAGTATAAATTGTTTAAGGATGTATCTGAAAAATTAAAGAAATATGAAGGTGAAAGCAGCTACTATTTTTCCAAACCAAAGGAAGAAATGGCTATTACTTCTGATTCAAAGGCTGAGCAGCTTTCTTTGAATGAGATAAATATTTATGAATTGTACAATGTTTTTATGTCGTTGATTAAAAATCATAATTTAAAAATTGACAACGAAAGCAAAATGAAGGTTTACAGAGAAAATTACAGTGTTAAGGACTGTGTTGATGAACTTATGAAAAAGTTGAAAACAACCGGTCGTGTTTCATTGTTCTCTACAATAAAAGAAAAAAATAGAATTTCTAAAGAATATGTTATTACAACATTTTTAGCTTTCTTGGAGCTTTCAAATAAGCAGGGTATGAAAATTTATCAAACAGATACATACAGTGATATAATAATAATTGCTGTGTAGGAGTGAAGTGTATGATTTTGAAAAGTGTATTGGAAAGTTTGCTGTTTGCATGGGGAGAACCCTTAAACATTGGCGAAATTTCAAGAATACTAAATTTACCTGCATCTGATGTATCAAGGGTATTGGATGACATGGTGAGACAGTTTGAAGAAGATTCGGGCAGAGGTCTGATTATACAAAGGTTTGGAAATTCTTATCAGATTACCACAAAGAAAGAAAATTTTGAATTTATTCAAAACCTGCTGCAGACTACTGTAAACAGGAATCTGTCTAATGCCGCTATGGAAACATTGTCTATAATAGCATACAAACAGCCTGTAACCAGAGTTGAAATAGAGATGATAAGAGGAGTTAAATGCTCCAACGTGGTTAAGGGGCTTCTTGACAAAGGGCTTATTAAGGAAGTCGGTAAGTTAGATAAGCCTGGAAGACCAACGCTTTATGCTACAACCGATGAATTTCTGAGGCATTTTGGTTTGAATTCCATCGATGAACTTCCTGCCTTGAACATAGAACCTGAAGAGGAGAAAAAAGCAACGTAGGAACGTTGCTTTTGTTTATATTATGGGAATATGGTTAGTATTAATAATAATCGGGGGACTGTTATTCGTATATTTTAATTTCAGAGTTTTTCTTAAAATTAATTTAACCTCGTCTTTTGCTAAAATATATATTAGTTTCAGGGTATTAAAAAAAGAATATATCTTTGATAAAAAACTATATTATAAGGACATAGTAAAAAAAATATCGGGCTATTATGATAAAATTGAAAAAGGGAAGTCAAAAAAATATTTGAACTATTGGAAATACATAAAAAAAATTAGGCATCTTTTTTTAATAAAAAATATATTTTTATATCCGGAATGCTTTGAAAATTCTTCATCTTTTGTTGTTGAGTTCATGATTGTAAATAATATAATCAAAAGACCAATTCTCGGGAATAGTATTATTTCTGATTCATCAGGGCATACTGTATATTAATTACATGAGAAAGGGGATACCATGAGTAACGACATAGAGAACATCATACAAACAACTCTGGACAATATAAATAGCTTAACAGAAAATGAAAAGCTTATAAGCAGCAAAATTTCCTACGACAATACTAATTATCTTGCTATTTCAAAGCTGAACATGAATTTTGTCATTGGTGGAAGCGACATAGACAAAAAATTCCGCAGTGTTGATTTAAAGCCATTTGCGGGAGCTGCCTATGTTAATTTACAGTTAAATCCCCAAATACTTATTTATGAAACTGGCAATAAGGATATAAGAACAATCAATATCAACAATGAAACAACAGCCGGAGATATAACTTCATCTATTCTTAATATACTGTCATTCATAAAGGAAGTAAAGGAGAAAAAAGATTGTGATTAGCAGAAGATTTAAAATTTTTTCATTAACATTATTAATTTTGTTTTCTTCCTGTTTAAATAATAAGGCAGAAGCAATACCAGAAATTTTTGCCAGATCTTACATAGTAATTGATTCTGACTCAGGAAGAATTATAGGCTCAGGAAATCCAAATGAGAAATTGCCTATAGCCAGCACAACTAAAATACTGACAGCCATATTGGCAATAGAGAATATTGAAAATATAGAAACGAGGATTGAAGTTCCGGCTAAATGTGTGGGTATAGAAGGTTCAAGCATTTATTTGCAGCCAAAACAAATAGTATCGGTTAAGGATCTGCTTTACGGAACAATGCTGCGCTCTGGGAATGATGCGGCGGCAACATTGTCAGCCTTTGCAGAAAGAAACAGCGAGGATGGATTTGTTGACATGATGAATAAAAAAGCAGCGGAACTGGGTGCACTAAATTCAAATTTCGTCAACCCTCATGGTCTTCACGATAATGAACATTATTCAACTGCCTATGATTTGGCTTTAATCAGCAGGTATGCAATGAAAAATGATACGTTTAAAACTATTTCATCTACCGAAAGGTATATGGCAGAAAGTTTAAACACAGTTTTTTATAATAAAAACAAGGTGGTCTATCAATATGAATATGGCAACGGCATAAAAATAGGATATACCCAAGCAGCCGGGAGATGTCTGGTTGCCTCTGCTGAAAAAGATGGTACTGAAATAATTGTAGTAGTTTTAAATGACGGTAACTGGTTTCAGGACAGTTATAAAATATTTGACTGGGCCTTTGAAAACTACAAGACCTGGCAGATTGTTGAAGAAGGCCAGTTTGCGGGGAGAGCTTCTGACGGAACTCCGGTTTTCATTTCGGACAGCTTCAGTTATTTGATGACAGAAGAAGAAAAAGATAAAATCAGATTTCAAACAAATATAACTACTCCTTTAATATTAAACAAAGACAGCAGGGTAGTCTGCGGAGAATATAGTATATATCTTGGCAACGAACTGATTCATTCGGGAAGCCTGGTAACTGAAAACAAATAACTTTTACACTCAGCCTGTTAACTGCATTTTAAAATCAGTTGACAGGTTATGTTTTTATTTTATGCAATATATTGGTAGTTATTAAAAAACTGATTGTTAATTATTGAAGAATTCATTATAATAGTGTAAGACTTATAATTGAGAGGCGGGATTATGGAATTTGAAAGACT